>JAWCDI010000073.1:0-4923 GCA_044343505.1 Candidatus Aenigmatarchaeota archaeon
TGAAGCATGGAGGCAATCTTTGAGAAAGCACCTTTAAGAGAAGTTAATAAGTTTCCTCCTGCACTTTTTAAAGAAGCCAGTAACCCTCCTCCCGTTCCTTCTGTAATTTCCCATGGAGTATGAATTCCCCCTCCCCTAAATCCCATAGGGAATTTTATTTCACCTACCGGGAAAATCTGCACGAATTCCTTATAGGCAATCCATGTGGGAGAAGTTAGAATTGCAGAGCTACCTGTATCATAGCTTACTATAAAATCCTTCAATTTTGGAGTAACTTGGGAAGGTTGGAATGCAGGTTTATAACTCAAAAGTAGGCCATGATAAACTCCTCCACTTTCAGCAGGATAGATTCCCATTGCCGAAACATATGATGGAGGAGAAACTGGATAATACTGATATCTGGAAAGGATAAAAATATCTTTTTGTGGAAGATAGATAAATCTTCCCGAATAATCAGCACCGCTTAAATAGGTTATTCCTTCAAGTGATGGTAGGCCTGCTCCCCTGATACCCATAGTACTTTCTTTCCAGATCAATGGAGTTGTCAAATGTTCTTTCATAAATTGCCTTAAATATACCTGTTCTTCCAGAGTATAAGCTCTTAGGCTTTCTGGTAGGAGATGGAATGGTAAATTGCTCCTTAGATTTTCTGAAGGAAAGATGAAACCTCTCTCGTACTGAATGGCTGCTCTTCCTCCTTCCTCGGTAATTATTGGAGGTTTTTCGAATGTGAGTTTTATATACTCCGGTTTCACTTCAGAAATGGAATAGGCATAATCCTTATCTCCCCATGTAAACCTCCATCCCCTCCTAGCTATTTCAAGTTCCACCTCATATTTTATCTTAGGTACTGATGGCTGCAGCAATCTTGTGGCCATTTTCCACCCATAATATCCACCAATAGCTCCAGCAGTTAAATAAATTGGAGTTAAAATCGGGAAACCGTAATTTTCTATTTCTTTTTTTATTGATTCCCAAGCCATATATATTCCTGCTCCAGTTCCTGCAATACTTATAGAAGTTTTTAATCCCGCCGGGAGGTAACTAGAAACCGTACCTCCCACAAATCCAAGGGCTGCAGATGCAGCCAGTGTTATTCCTGTTTTTTCAAGAATTGGGGGCACATTTATAAAGAGTTCTCCACTTTCTGGTTTTAATATCTCGGGCCTTTCTATATAGCTTCCACCACTTTTCCATACCCCCCAAATTTCATGGGCTTTTTCTTCACCTGCTTGTGAAGCAAGGAAAGAAAAAGAGGGAGAAAACTCTGGAGGTACATATGTCTGTTTTGTTGGAATCATTTGCCGAAGTGTGGATGACGAAGGTACATATTCTACACGGGCTTCCCCAAATTTGACATTACCTATGTCCCACCATACATTCTTTACCTGTTTAACATCATAAGCTATTCCTTCTTTCCAGATATCCTCTTTTTTAACCCCAAAAACTTCTTGAAACCATCCATAAATTTTATGTGGTCTTTCCAGCAATTGTTTTATTTGTTGTGTATTATATTCATCCACTTCTCTTTTAAGCTCACCGTATTTTTCCTGCAGATCCCTTCCCCATTTCTCCCAAAAACTCGCTTTTATATTATAGAGATTAACCGAGCCTAGAAGAGCAGTATATTCTTTCTCCAAATTTGATGCCTTTTGCTGCAATGCTTTTCCTTCCTCCCTCCAAGTATCATATTGTTTTAGCAGTTCCTTGTATTGGGGGCTAAATGGAGATGTCTGTTTTAAGGAGGTTTCTATTTCTTTTCCTTTCTGCTCCCAGCTTTTAATTCCCTTTTCCAGCTCCTCAGCTTTTTTATTGAATTCTTTTATCTGCTGTTCTAGGCCTGCTTTTTGAGTTTCAAGTTCCCTGCTTCTTTGCTCCCATTTTTTTACCTCCTCATTAAACTTTACCACTTTTTGCTCCAATTCAGTTACTGGCTTTTCCTCCTTCTTCTCTTCCTTCTTTATGGGAATCCATTTGATCCGTGAGAGAAAGCTCATAAGTCCTTTTTGTTGTGGAGTTTCATATCCCGGAGCTATACTTACGCCGAGCTGGGGGCTTGTTTGTTGAAATACAAAGCTCGGAGCTATGCTTACCCCTGATTGCTGGTTCATTTCCTTTTGCTCTTTTGGAGTTGATGGGCTCATTTTTCAAAATAATAGGCCAATCCTCCTATCATAAATGTGAAAAAGATGTATGATAAAACTATGTCTCCCGCAAATAAATTCATTGCTTGGAAAATTAAAGCTACTGGAAAAATCATAAGGAGGGATAAAAACCCGCATGTAAGTGGCTTCTGATATCTTCTGAAAAGATTGATATATACAATAATTATAAGGGCTCCCACTAACAATGATGGTAATAAATCATTCGTCTGTTCTCCAGTAAATTTTACAATATCCACCAGTGTTGTGATATTTGTCAGGTTCATTCCATCTTCCTCCCGAAGAAAAATTCTATAACCTTAATAAGTCCTATCGTGGTTATGAATAGGGCTATTACATCTACTATTGTAGAATGGATTCCCCATGCACTCAATGATTCTACAAAGCTTATAACTGCAGCTGGAATGCTGAAGAAGATGGTAATTAGGGAAAAAAGCACATAGTAAACTCCGGAAAAAGCTAAACCAAAAAAATTTCTTACTGCATCTATAATATTTCCACTGCTAACCAGTTGGGCTGCATTTTTCTCTACTTCTTGTCTGGCTGCACTCACTTGTGATGTCAAATCTCCCCATGATTTATTTAAATATGGAATATTGCTTAAACTGTAACTCTGATAAAAAGCCGAGGCTACCGTAATTAAGCATGTTGCAAGGATTACAAAAATTCCCATTACCTGCACAAATTCCCTCATTTAATACATCACCCTTTTTCTCAAAAGATAAATTCCAAATATAAAAATTATTGTAAAGGCAATTATTGTACTTGTACCATAGGTCAAAGTATTTGTCATATAACCTATTATGAATCCCATAATGATTCCTCCAAATCCTAAAAGAGGTTCTACGGCTCCCATCAATGCACATGCAATGAAGAATAGGGATATGAGAAAATTTACTGCAGGATCCCTAAATTCCTCAGGTATTTTTGAAATTAACCAGTTAAAAGCATCATATTCGCTGTGGCTTTCCATAAGAATATAATATTCTCCTGTTTCATTCAAAACTGCTGTAAATTCTCCGGATACCCCCACCTTGGAATCTCTGTAAAATAAAGTTTGTTTGAATGGCTTTACTATTTTATAAATGGTTAGAGTTACATTGTGGTCGAGATTGTCAAGGGAGATAAAGGAGCAGGTTAAAGTATTCGTGGAATTATCAAAATTGCACGTTGCATTGATATTCTTGTAAATATATTGAGTAGGTTGTGGAATTGAAATGTTGACATTACATGAAGTAACCGTATATTCTGAAGAAGCTATTTTGAATATTGAGCTTACAAAACATAACGTTCTATTTGTATTATAAACAAAAATTTTATAATATACATCGTATGGCTGGGCATAGATTATGGCTTTTTTATTGAAATCTGCTCTGCTGCTTCTGATATAATAACTGTTTCCCGCCATATCACTTTTATGGAAAACTAAGATATATCCCTCATTTGGCAAATTAAAAGTTATAGCAGCTGCATACTGAGAAGGGAGCATATAAAGTGTCAAACTCTGAGTTTGGTTGGATAATAAACTCTGAGAATATGGATAGTGTTCCGCAAGAGCATAACCATCTGCTCTTATCATAGCTTCTACTAATGCATTGAAAACTCCCCAAGTTGGATAAAGGCATATATCCGTACTGTTCAGAGAATATACTCTCTTAAACCCCTCATAAATCCATACCGCAATATTGATCTGAAGAGAGGAGGGAGTAATCTGAGAGTTATTAACTTCATCTTTTACTATTAACTGCAGAGTTTTGGTATTAAAAGTAGTATTGCAGTTTGTCAGGAATGGATAATAAACCAAAACATTCTTGGAAAGATTCCTCAATTTTTCAGCATCCTGAAATACTATTTTAAGAGTGGTGTTCAACGTCCTGTTTTCTCCCTGTACAGTGGTGGAATTTACAAAAAAAGTGGATTCAAAGGTTTTGTTACTACCGCTTTTAATATACTGTACCTGTTCCTTTGTCTCGTTTTGGAAATAGAATATTGCTGTTAAATTTGCATTCCCGATAAGATCCATAACAACCAGTTTTACGGTTAGATTTTCTCCTTCAAGATAATTTGATTTGGTTTGAATCTCAATGGGATAATATGCAAAATAAATATTCTGAGAGGAGGATGTAGTATTAAATACAGAAGTACTACCATTTTTATATACCACATTCACGGTAAAGTAGAAAGAAATTTGTGTATTATTGGAATCCACAAGGGGAATAATGATTTGCCTTCCATTTGTTATGTGTGTTCCGTTGTTTTCATAAGAATCCATTCCGTAATTGGTGGAATTCCAGATAAGCTCCGAGGTTATATTCTCGACAAAGTCGGGATTGAATCTAAAGATAATTGAATAATTCTGCACTGAAGTTTCATAAACCGGTTGGTTGAAATTTATTCCTACGATCTCATAATCCTTTATTGTAAATATTATAGTCGTGGAATTGGTACCTCCATCTTCGGCCGAAACTGTAAAATTATGAGTACCTATAGATAAATTTCTGGTCAGGATTATTTCAGTATCATTTACATAACTTGTATTTTCATATTCGAGATTCCCATCAAGCCAAGCTCTTAAAGTAAAGATTTGTGAAGAAGAAGAATGGGCTTTGAATTTGAATTCAAAATTGTTTGAGATAAAATAAGTTGCATTTTGTGGGGAAAAAACCGTTATTTTTAGGGGTGGTACCAGAATTACAGTCGGTTCTGGATAAGAAAATTTTCTCGCATATCTTACTATTTGGTTTAAATAAGAACCATCATA
>JAWCDI010000074.1:0-1156 GCA_044343505.1 Candidatus Aenigmatarchaeota archaeon
TTCTTCGGTTTCATAGAAATTAAGTATCCCAAGAGTATCTGGAAGCATTATCCTTTTTACATCTTGAGTTTCAAGAAAATCTATGAAATCAAACACGTATTCTCTACTGCTTTTCATCCCATTACTCCAATCTTCAAGATAAACGTTTACATCCATTTCTTTTGAATGCGCATATTCAATAACTTCCTTTACATCTCTAAAATGCTCTTTAGGATTTTTCTTTAGCTGAACTTTCAAATGTTTTAGTGAACCTTTCGCAAGAATGTTAATTACACGTCCTCCAACACTCCAAATCCAATCCACACTTTTCTTCCCATCAACGAATCCAAGTATTTCAACTCTATTCTCAAACCCAGAAGATTTAGCCCAATTCATGACTTTTTTCAACCCTACAAATTCTCCTTTCGAAACTCTTGCAGACCCAACTTCAATCCTATCAACTCCAATTTCCTTTAAAAGAAGCTTCGAAACGTTTAATTTTTCGATCCCAGAAAAGGAAACCCCTAAACATTGCTCCCCATCTCTAAGCGTAGTATCCATTATTTCTACTTTCATTTTCCCACCTGAAAAAAGAGTTGATGAGTATGAATAAAAAAATCAAAGGAAAAGTAGTAGTTACAAACAAATCCGTAAATCCATAGTATTATATTTTTGAAAGTTTTAAAAATTTTATTCCTTAAAAGAAAATCAAAGAAAATCAGTTATTTTTTTCTCTTCTCTTTTCTTCTGCAATTATCTTTTTCGCAAGTTCTTCGCTTATTAAAAAACATTTTTCTTCAGTTGCATAAAAGTATTTTCCCTTGAACTTACCACTTGTTCCTTTTATTATCATAACCCTTTCATTTATGAAAACTATTTCGTGAGGAATTTTCCATAATTCTATTTCCAATTCTTTTTCTTCTTCTCTTGCCTTTCTTACCCTCCCGTTTATTTCTTCTTCAATTTTTTGTAAATATTTTTGTGAGTAATAATCATTCATTTTTTCCTTAATTTTTGATACGACGCTTTTAAACCCTTCTTCTTTTATACGGAGTGCTTCTATTTTTGGAATTCTAACCGCTTTATCCGAAGCAGCAGCTAAATAATAATTACCATAAAGGTCCCTGTATACAGTTATTCCATTTTTTTCGAAATAAATTTCTGGTTCGACTAATTT
>JAWCDI010000074.1:1166-4918 GCA_044343505.1 Candidatus Aenigmatarchaeota archaeon
TCTATAACTTTATCTATTTCAGCAACTTCTTCTGCATTAATTTCTGTAAAAATTTTTTCATTAACATCTAAAATTTCTCCATTCACAATTCCAGCTATTACTTCAACTTTGTAAAAATCTCCTAACCTAATCCATGGATAAGAAGCATAAATTATTTCCAGCTCCCCATTCATTTGCATTTTTTTAAGTCGATAATATAAATTTTCCACATCTTTTATTCCATCCTTTAATGCTTTTATAATTGTATATTTTTCAAGAATTTTTTCCTCTTTGTTCTTACTCTTACTCTTTATTTTGTCTAGCTTTTTCTTTACTTTTTCAAATTCTTTTTCACTCACTTTTTTAAAGTATTTTTTAATTTCCATTCTTCCACATTTTTATTTTTTTCAAACATATATATAAATCTTTCTATCTGCAGTCTTTACTAGTTGTTAAAAATTTAAAAAACTTTGTTACAATATATTATTATGAAGAATTTTATTTTTGAGTCAAAGGAAAAGATTTTGAAGAAAGTGAATCCGTTTTCGGTGTGGAAGAAAGTTTTTTCGGAAAGACCTCTTGAAGAAATTTGTTTTACGCACGTTTCACACGGGAGAAAGTTAAGGGGTTATATTTGCAAACCGAAAGACTTGGAAAAGTGTCCGCTTTTGCCATTCGATGTTGGGTTTTTATTTCGTCCATGGGAAATTCCCCTTTTAACGGGCGCGTTCGCGAAAATGGGTTATGCAGTCCTTGGAACCGAATACAAAAAAGAAGTAATGAAATCTGAAGTTGAGGATATTACTAGCGCGATAAAAACTGCAAGAAAATTCCCATTTTACGATGGAAAAATTATTTTGGCCGGAATAAGCATGGGCGCATCAGCGATGTTAAAAATTGCAGCCGAAAAAAACGAGATAAAAAAAGAAATAAAATATGTAATTGCAATGGCGCCTTTTGCAAACATAGCATACATGTACCTTTACGCAAAAGAATATGCGCGCCTTTACGACGATTGGCGTGCAAAACTTCTTGCGGGCTACCTTGAACACGCACGCGGTCTCCACCCATTCACGCACGAAAAAGAATCCCGCATCCGCTCCCCAATAAACTACGTCCACAAAATCGAATGTCCAGTCCTTTTTATCCACGGCAAAAAAGACAAAATAGTCCCCGTCGACGAATCTATATCCCTTTACAAAGAAATGATTTCGGCCGGAAAAACCGCAGAACTAAAAATAGTCAGCGGAGAAGGAATCCATACACCATTCCCAGTTAATAACGATTTTATGTCCTTAACTACGAAAGAAAACATCACAGCACTTTTCGAATGCATAAAAAATGCGAAGGGCTTTGTACAAACAATATATTATGCTCTTTCTTTACTTTATAGCATAGCAGAGAAATAAATTATTGAATTATATACATTGCTTTTTCTAGTAAATTTATGACTTTTTCAAACCATTTATCAATTTCTTTTGAGGTTGTATCGAAAATTAATTTACTTATTCTTTTTCTTTCGATCATTTGATCTAGAGTTTTGAAATTTTCTATTATGCGATCGTCAGATACTAGGTTTTTGACTTCTGTAATCGTTTTTATGAATTCTTCATTTCCTTCTAAGTGCGCCCTTTTTATAATTTCATCCAAACTTGGAATTCCTGCATCTTTAACTCCTTCAAGAATTATACTCTTTGCTTCATTGAAAAGCCTTACATAATTTCCTGGAGCTACTGTCTCGCACAATCCTTGTATGTATTCACTACCCACTTCTGAAATACCTGCAAGGTCGATTTTTACAGGCAACATTCTGTTTGCAAAATAATGTTTTATTCTGAAGATATCCTTAACTGCAGAACGGGAAGTGTAAATTCCTTCATCGACTTTTGGACTTTTCGTGATAGGAGGCTTTATCTCTTCATTTAATTTCTTTTCCATTTTTTCCATTTTATCACCGATTAGTGTTGAATTTTTGTCATATTTATTATTAACTATCAATTCTTTTGTAAAAATTGGAAAAAATTTACAAAAATTACAAAATAAATAATTGTTATTAAATAGTTTATTTAATAGTTAAAGCATCGTCTAAGGATACCGAATAATCAGAAATTAAACCTTGAGCTTTCACAAGACCATTTTAACCTAAAATTTAAAAATTTGACCTTTCTAACGGTCATGTTTTTTACTTTTATGACCTTTCTAACGGTCATGTTTGTAAACTCTTGTCTAAAACTTTGTATATTGGAATTTTGACAGCACCGAAGATTCTTTTTCCCTTGTTTTTTCAGACTTTACTATAAAGAATTTAGCTATTTCAGTGGCTATACAATAAAAGACTGCAATCGAAATCGGTAATAATAATTCTTCCAAACCTATTGGTTCGAAATTAAAAATTTCAACGAGAGGAGGAAATATTGAAAGAAACCCTACGATCGCAACAAAAATTATGGCAATCGTTAACTCCAAACTTGGTTTTGATTTTATGAATACTCTATTACTTCTTAGCGATAAAATTACAAAAACCTCCGAGAAAACGATCTCCAAAAATAAGTTTGTTTGAAATATTTTTTCAGAAGCATTTATTATGAAAAATATTAAAATTAAATCGAAAATAGTACTTATAGATCCATAAATAATTCCATTGTTTATTATTTTTCTTACGTCCCACTTCTTCGGACTCACTAATTCTTCCTCGTCAACTTTATCTCCAGAGATCGCGAGAAGAGGTGTATCTGTTACAAAGTTTGCAAGTAGTATTTGGGTAGGTAACAATGGGACAAATTTTAGGAAAGAAGAAGCAATCGCTACTGTAAACAAATTTCCAAAGTTTCCTGCGAAAGTGCAATTTAAGTATTTAACTATATTCGAAAATACGATCCTTCCATATATTATTCCATCTACTATTGAGTGCAAACTTTTTTTAGTTAGTATTATATCTGCAGTTTCTTTAGCGGCATCTGAACCATTTTCGACGGAAATCCCTACATCAGCTTCCAGCAAAGGGGGAGCATCGTTTACACCGTCACCAAGGTAAGCAACCGTATGTTTTTCTCTAAGTAACTTCAAAATTTTGTACTTTTGTTCAGGTGTAGCCCTTGCGAATACAATTGCCTTTTCAATTTTTTCACTTCTTTTTTCTATTAATTCATCAATTTCACTTCCTACTACTATTTCATCTTCTTTTACATCGATTCCAACTTCTTTTAATACAGTTTTCGTAACTGTAGGTCCATCTCCAGTTATAATTTTTATATTAACTCCAAATTTTTTTGCGAGCGCGAGAGTTTGTTTTATAGTTCTTTTCGGTGGATCTTCAAAAACTATGAAACCTAAAAAAGTTAATCCATTTTCATCTTTCTTTTCAATTTTTTTCCTTCCTTTGACTTTTTTAAATCCTACAACTATACATCTAAGACCTCTTGCACTAATTTCTTCGTATTTTTTCATTATTTCTCTTTCTTTCTCCTTAGTAATTTTTTCTTTCCCTATTTTACTACATACTTTTATCATAGATTCTGGTGAACCCTTTGTAATTAGTAAATATTCATTTTCAACCTTTGCTAAAACACTCATTCTCCTTCTTTCATAATCAAATGGAACTTCATCTATTTTTTCAAATTTAAATTTCTTATTCATTTTTAAGAAAGTTTCCATTATTGCTACATCTATAGGATTTCCGGTTATTTTTTTCCCAATTACCGCAGAATTGCAAATCGCAGAATAAATTATTATCCTTTCATCTTTCTTAAAATCTAAATCAAAATAATCTTTTA
>JAWCDI010000075.1:0-4711 GCA_044343505.1 Candidatus Aenigmatarchaeota archaeon
GATAGGCTAAGGCTAAAGGTAAATCTAAATGAGATCCCTCTTTTTTAATATCAGCTGGAGCCAGATTAACAACAACTTTTTTAGAAAGTTGATTGGGTGGTTTAGCTCCTATTTTTTTTAAAGCTAAACTTATTCTTTCCTTTGCTTCATTAATTGTTTCATCTGGAAGACCAACTATCTGAAAACCAGCTAAACCAGAAGTTAAACCTATCTCTAAATCAACAATTTCTGGTTGAAAATTAGAAAGAGTGGCTCCTTTTAATTTTTTTATCATTCTTCCTGAGATTTCTTTAGAATCTCTTTAAAAATTTTTTCTTTAATTTCTTGTTTTTCTTTTAAAAATTCTCTTGCCGCTTGAAAACTTGAGCCAAGTTTCTCATTTTCGTAGTAAAAAGTATTACCTTCTTTTTTAATCGTTCCGTACTTTAAACCTAAATTTAAAATTTCAGCCTCTTCTGAAATTCCTTCATTATAATAAATTTCTAATTCAGCTGTTTTAAATGGTGGAGCAACTTTATTTTTAACAACCCGAGCTTTTATTTTTACTCCTATAATTTCATCTCCTTTTTCAATTTGTCCAACTTTTTTAAGTTCAATTCTTACCGAAGCGTAAAATTTGAGTGCTTTACCTCCAGTTGTTGTTTCTTGCCCAGGAACCATTCCGCCAATCATAGCTCTTGTTTGATTAATAAAAATTAAAATAGTTCTTGTTTTGGAAATAATCCCTGTTAATTTTCTTAAAGCTTGCGACATAAGCCTTGCTTGTAGGCCTATATATTGATCACCAATTTCTCCTTCAAGTTCAGCTCGAGGTACTAAAGCAGCAACTGAATCAACAACAATAACATCAAAAATCCCTGATTTAACTAATTTTTCAACAATATTTAAAGCATCCTCTCCACTATCTGGCTGAGATAAAACCATTTTTTCAATTTTAACTCCCAACTTTTTAGCGTATTCAGGATCTAAAGCATGTTCAGTATCAATAAAAGCAACATTACCGCCTCTTTTTTGAGCTTGAGCAATAACTGAAAGAGCTATAGTTGTTTTTCCGCTACTTTCAGGACCATAAATTTCGATAATTCTTCCTCGAGGTAAACCACCTATACCCAAAGCTAAATCTAAAGATGGAGAACCAGTTGGTAAAACTTCAACATCAACTCTTGGAGCTTCGTCTAAAGTCATGATACTTTCCTCACCAAATTCTTTTTTGAGCTCATTTAAAATCCGTTTTATTTCGTTTTGCTCTTCTTTTTTATTTTTTTTCATCTTAAAACTCTGTTTATTTGAACTTTTAAAATTTTTTCTTGTCCCCAAAACTTTCTAGCTTTAATTATAAAAGTATTTATTCCTTCTTTCAAATAATATTCTTTTTCAAAATAACCATTTTTTGTTGGTAAAAATTCATCGTTTATATATAAAAAAGCTCTTTTATCAACAAAACCACGAAAAGTTATTTTAGAATCAGAAACAGATAGATTTGGAGGCGGAAAAATGAGATTTAATTTTGGAGGCAAAAGAAGATCTGCATAAAAATAAGAATTCAGAAGAAAAATAAAAAAAAGAAGATAAAGCATTTATTAAAATTTTTAATTCAAATTTTATGTTAAAATTTTACTAAATTTAAAGAAAGCGGCGGTAGTTCAGCGGTAGAACGCCTGCTTGCCATGCAGGAGGTCGCGGGTTCAAATCCCGTCCGCCGCTCATAGATTGATTAAT
Source organism: Candidatus Aenigmatarchaeota archaeon (assembly GCA_044343505.1). Taxonomy (GTDB): domain Archaea; phylum Aenigmatarchaeota; class Aenigmatarchaeia; order CG10238-14; family SCSR01; genus JAVZGQ01. The sequence continues at coordinate 1,720 of JAWCDI010000075.1, forward strand.
TAATCTTAATTGATTTCAAAGCAAAAAGCCGATTAAAAGTTACAAACCATTATAAATTAAAATCTACGTTTAAAAAGCTTTATAAATGAGAGTTGCTATTTGTAAATAAATTCATCGTGTTTGATAGTGTATGTTTTTTAATTTAAGATAAATTTATACATGTAAGCTAAACGAAAAAACTTGACATTATTATAAATTAAGAATAAAATAAATCTATGAAAAGAGAAAAAATGAAAAATTTTTTAATAAAGATAATAAGATTTACTTTTGTATTCACTATTATTTTCTATTTCTTGATTGGAGATATTGTTTTTCCTAAAGAACTTACTGAAAAGAAGATAAAAATTAAAGAAGTATATGGAAAACTACCAATTTATTTTATTGAAAACTATGGACAAATTGATGAAAAAGTAAAATTTTATGCAAAAAGCTCCAATCATAACATATATTTTACAAACGAAGGATTACATCTTGTTTTAATAAGAAAAGATGATCAGAAAATTAAAATAAATAGGTTAAAAAACATAAATCTTGAAAATAATTTAACTAATAAAGTATTAGTAGAAACTTTAACCATTAAGCCTCTTAACATAAGTTCAACAACAAAGATAATAGGTGAAGAAAAACTACTAAGTACGGTAAATTATTTTGTAGGAAATGACTTAAAAACATGGAAAAAAGATATACCAACCTATAGAAAGATAAGATACAAAGAAATCTATGATGGAATAGATCTTGTTTTTTATGTAAACCAAAATCAAATCGAATATGATATAGTTGTAAAACCTGAAAAAGATTACAGAGAAGTAGCTTTTAGAATTGAGGGTGCAAAAGAAGTAAAGAAAACAAACGATGGTTCTTTAGAGATAATTTTACCTTCTGGATCAAGAGTTATTCAAAAAAAACCTTATGTATATCAGGAGATAGAAGGTAAGAGAAAGAAAATAAATGGAGAGTTTGAATTAAAGAAAGACGAATTTGGTTATCTTTATACTTTTAATATAAAGAATTATAATAAAGAGTATGCTTTAATAATAGATCCTTTAGTTTTGAGTTATTCTACATATCTTGGGGGGCGTACAGTAGATTATGGCCAAGATATAACAGTGGATAAACAAGGAAATTTTTATGTAATCGGCGTTACCCATTCATCTGACTTTCCTATAAAGAACGCTTATCAGCAAACAAATGCAGGCGATTCTGATGTTTTTGTTGCCAAGTTTTCAAAAAATGGCAATCTTATTTACTCTACGTACCTTGGAGGTGATAGATATGATAGGGGTTCTGGTATAGCCGTAGATGATCAGGGTAATGTTTATATAAGTGGGCATACTTTATCAACAAATTTTCCAACTACACAAAATGCATATCAAAAAAGCAACGCAGGTGGATACGATGTTTTTGTCGCAAAGCTTTCATCAAATGGAAATCTTATTTACTCTACATATATTGGTGGAAGTCTTCATGATTATAGTTCTGGTATAGCAATAGATAAAGAAGGGAATGTCTATGTTACTGGAAATACAAAATCAAATGATTTTCCTACAAAAAATGCCTATCAAGAAAAGTATAGTATACTCCAAAGTGATGTATTCGTTACAAAACTTTCATCTGACGGAAGTAGTCTTGTATACTCTACATATCTTGGTGGCAGTAGCGATGATTATTCTTCTGGTATAGCAGTAGATGAAGAAGGCAATGCTTATGTAACTGGAGATACGTTATCTAGCGACTTTCCAACCACACAAAACGCGTATCAAAAAAATAAAGTAAATAGTTGGGAAGTATTTGTTACAAAACTTTCGCCAAGTGGCGATGAACTTATATACTCTACCTACCTTGGTGGAGATGGTTATGATTATTCTTCTGGTATAGCAGTAGATGAAGAAGGCAATGCTTATGTAACTGGAGATACTGATAAGTCAAATAACTTTCCTACAAAAAATGCTTATCAGACAAATAATGCAGGAAAGCGTGATATTTTTATTGCAAAACTTTCACCAGACGGTGAAAGTCTTGTATATTCCACATATTTCGGCGGAAGTAATATGGAATGGGCTTATGACATAACAATTGATAAAGAGGGGAATGCTTATGTGACTGGAAGAACATTGTCAAATGACTTTCCTATAAAAGACGCTTATCAAAAAAATCTAAAAGGTGTTGCTGATACGTTTATTGTTAAGGTTTCACCAGTCGGTGAACTTATATATTCCACATACTTTGGTGGAAACACAGATGATACAGGTTCTGGTATCGCAGTAGATGAAGAAGAAAATATTTATTTGATTGGGTCGGCGGGAGGAATAATTCCTTGGGCGCTTCAGTTTCCTACAACACGTAACGCTTATCAAAAAAGTAATGCAGGTTGGAATGATGCTTTTGTAACAAAACTAAGCATGGGTTATATACTTACAGTAACTAAAAAAGGTACTGGTAGAGGAATAATAACAAGTAATCCAGCAGGAATAAATTGTGGAAGTGATTGTAGTGAAGTATATCTATCGGGCACAATTGTAACTCTCAAAGTAAAACCCTATCGAGGTTCAACATTTGCGGGTTGGGATGGGGATGATGATTGTTTAGATGGTGTTGTTAAAATAGACGCAAATAAAACATGTATAGCTAGATTTAATACTACTCAATAAAAATTAAGAAAATAAAACAACGTATAGAATTTGTTTTATTATAACAACATAACAACTATGTATAGAAAGATAATTAGAGTGGGGTTTAATATATAACCCGGAAATTTAATTATAAAAATTGAGATTATTAGCCGATTTTTTATTTATTTTAATGCTATCGCATCTTATATAAGAAATTATAAGAAATCCTATATTTTATGATATAGCATTTTATATAAGAATTTCAGGAGGTTTAATTTTATAAAATCTTTGAATTGTTAATTATAAAAAAATTTAAAAAATTGATTATAATTGAAATATAATTTAAAAATGTTTAACGAAAAAATAAAATTATTATAGGTTCA
>JAWCDI010000076.1:0-4687 GCA_044343505.1 Candidatus Aenigmatarchaeota archaeon
ATTCAGGATACTTATCAACTATCCATCCAAAATTTGATGTTGCAAAACCTTTTAAAGATTCGAACATCATCTTTCCCTCAATATCTTAAAACCTAGTAGCCTAATCAAAGGAATTCTCTCCTTCTTCTTTCGCTCAACCACAACTTCTGTTTTAACCTCTTCTTTAATCCTTTCCACTTTTATACCTTCCAACTCTTCACCAACAAGTTCGAAAAACTTCTTCTTATCCTTGTGATAAAGGTTTATAAGCTTCACTACTTCAACATAATCTTTTATTCCCTTAGATTTCATCCAATTCAAGATCTTTTCCCTCCTTTTTATCTCTTCCCATGCTTCCTCCACTTTTCCTCCTTTAGCCAAAGTAACTCTCTCCACTTTTATACTATCTTCCATTTTTTCAAAAACATCTTTTTCAGGATCCCATTTGAAAACAGTCCTATACTTGACTTCACTAGTTTTAGGATCAACTGACTCTATCTCCACAACTTCTTTAACCCTTCTAGCTGACTTACCTTTTTCTCTTGCATGAACCATAACTACAACAACGTCCAAACTTTCTATCAAAGTTGGTGAAAGTTCTATAGGTGGTGTCGTCAATCTCTTTATCAAAGTTTCTACAGAACCTGCATGCATAGTACTCAAGCTAGGGTGGCCTGAACTTATACCTTGAAACATAACGTAAGCTTCTTCTCCTCTTGTTTCACCAACTATAACGTAATCTGGGTTTTGTCTAAAGCTCTCTTTCAATAGATCGAAAAGGCTTACCCCACCGTATTTTTCACCAGAAGGCATCGGTATACCAAAACCTGGTCTTGCTAAAGTTGGTACCCAATGTTCGTTTGGAATTCTAAGTTCTCTTGTATCTTCTATGCTTATTATTTTAGCTTCAGGTGGGATGAACATGCAAAGGGTGTTCAAAAAGCTTGTTTTTCCTGTTGCCACTCCTCCTACTATTAGAGCCGAAATACCATGCTCCAACAAATACCAAAAATAAGCTAGTATTTCTGTGGAAACTGTGCCCAGCTCTACTTGCTCTATCGGAGAAAAAGGTCTTTCACCGAATTTCCTTATCGTTATCACGGGTCCTCTCGTCGCTACGTCAGGAGCTAAGGTTGCAGCAACTCTTGAACCATCAGGTAAAGTTCCGTCGAGGATTGGCTCTGCGTAGCTCACATATCTACCACACCTCTCAGCTAGTTTTACCACAAGCTCCCTCAATTCTTCCACATCGTTCAAAACGACATTTGTTTTTATCGATCCATACTTCCTGTGAACTACGTAAAAAGGAATTCCAACCCCATCACAGCTTATATCTTCTATGTTTGGATCTTGCATGAAAGGCTCTAACTCGTTCAACCCAACGAAATTCCTGTAAAGATAGTACATTATCTTTACGTATTGCTCTTGAGTGAGTTTTATTCCAAGCTCTTTTATAACTTTTAAAACATTTTTCTCCAGGTATTCGATGATCTTGGAAGGATGTTTTATCATAGAAAGCTCTACATCCATCAACTCCATCAAACCTTCTGAAATTCTCTTAAAAATTTGTTTTTCTTCTTCACTCAACTTAGGTTCGATTACATGATAAATCAATTCTTTAGTTTCTGGGTTCCACTTTATCCTCGCATAGGCAAAAGGTTCCAACAAAGGATAAGATATGTCAAGTTGTGTTACGTCAACTTCTGGAAATTCTACTATTCTTTTCGGTTTCATCAAAGAAAATCCTGGTAATATTTCGTCCAAAAATGCTTTTTCTTCTTTTGAGAGTTTTTTAAGTTTCTTGTACAACATTCCCCTGAAACTCAAAATTTTCTTGAGCATATTCATCTCAAATGTTTCTTCCTAACACTTTTCCCTGGTCTAACTACACCATGGAACCTAGCGCAAGCTGGACACATCCTTATCGTTCTTGCTAAAGTGTGAATATACTTCTTATCAACTTGTTGTAAAATTGTTGGGTCGTTTATCCTGAAACTTTTTCTGACGACAAAAGTTTTGTACCTTGGTACTTGTCTTCCACATATTCCGCAAACAACAGTCCTTTCCCTACCTCTCGCTTTTGTGTGTTCATAAGTCCTTTTATAAGGTGCGGTACTTATCGGCATATTCCCTAAATAAATTTTATTTTTCTACCTATTTAGTTTTTTAAAAAAGTTCTAAGATTTTCTTAGGGTCGGATTCTTTTAGTAAGAATTCGTTTCCCCTTTTCCCGAATTTCTCCAAGACTTTCTCGATTCTTGCATCCGAAGGCTCAAAACTTTTCAATTCCTTCAAACTCAACGGCATGGAAACCAAACCTGTTTTAGAATGTATTCCGTAAGGTGCTCTCACCAAACCCATAGGTTTCATGCTTGAAGGGTCTAGTAAAATCTTATCTTCCCTTTCACTCTTACCAAGAGTTTCAGAAGTTGTTATTTTTGGTAGCTCTTTATCCACTTCCCTTTGTATCATCCTGACAAAATCGGCGAAAAGGGAGAAATAATTCCTTTCTCTTCTTGTTTCTCCCCTCAACACTAAAGGTTCATATTCCTCCGGCATTTCAAATTCTTTTATGAGAGACCAAATTTGGAATCCTTTGCTACCACTGAATTTCATCACTGGATTTAGCTTTAGCTCTTCAAAAATCTTGTAAGTGATTTCGGTAACTTCTTTCGTCTGCTCCCAACCAACTTTTGATCCAGGATCGATATCAACAACAAGCCAATCAGGTCTGTTAACTCCAACTCTATGCACACACGGAATTACATCTATGTAATGCATGTTTACAAAAAACAACAAATCTTTAGTGGAATTCAAGACTATTTTTTTACCCCGAAAATCTCTCCTGAAAAACCTTTTTTCCGTGAACAAACAATAAAATCCCACATACCTATCTTTACAAAATTCTAAAATCGTATCAGCAACGAAAGGATAATAATTCTTAGCCTTGTAAACTATTAACCAAGCTTTGTTGACTTTTTCCAGATCTTCCTCAATTTTTGGTAGAAGATTTGCGAAATATTTTTTACCCTCTTCAGTAACACCATACAAACCTTTAACTTCTTCTAAAAATCCTTTTTGAATTAAATTATTCAGAATTCTTTTAGCCTCTTCTTCTGAAGAAATTTTCAAATCGCGAGAAAGTTTTTCTTTGACATGAGCAAGATCAACTCTTTTACCAACACCTTTCATTGAAAACATCAAGAGGAGGTAATCTTCTGGTCTGAGTGCCATAATTAGATTAGATGAGGATTTAAATATAAGAAACTAATTAAAATTATTTTTGGCACGTGCTCACTTCAAAAAGTGAAGAAATGGGCGCGTGCAGACTTGTTTTGCATGCGTTTATTAAGAATAAAATAAAAAATTTAAAGGGTGGTGGAGATAGCACTGAAAGAAAAATTGAAGAAAATTGGTCCTTGCCTATGGGAATTGCCAAAAGAAGCAAAGCCAGGGATGAAGGTACCAGCATGGCTTTTCTTGTCAGAAAAACTTTTGAAAGAAGTAGAAGAAGGAGCGATTGAACAAGCTGCTAATGTAGCTTTTCTACCAGGAATTTATAAACACAGTATTGCATTGCCTGATATGCATTTCGGATACGGATTTCCAATAGGAGGAGTTGCGGCTTTAGACTACAAGGAAGGTGGCTTGAGTCCAGGGGGCATAGGTTTCGATATCAATTGTGGTGTCAGACTTTTGCGTACAAATCTTACAGTCGAGCAAATAAGACCAAAGCTTAAAGAGCTTTTAGAATCGATTTTCCAAAATGTTCCTTCAGGAGTTGGTGAAGTAGGAAAAATAAAACTCAGTTTTTCCGAACTAGATGAAGTTTTGGTTAAAGGAGCGAGGTGGGCTGTTGATCATGGCTATGGAACTGAAAAAGATTTAGAGCATTTGGAAGAGCAAGGTTGTATGAAGGGAGCAAATCCAGACAAAGTTTCTAACGAAGCTAAAAAAAGAGGTGCTCCACAGCTCGGAACTTTAGGAGCTGGTAATCATTTCTTGGAAATACAAAAAGTGAACAAAATCTTTCTCCCAGAAGTTGCAAAAGTCTTTGGAATTGAAAGAGAAGGGCAAGTTTGTGTGATGATACACACAGGTAGCAGAGGACTTGGACATCAAGTTTGCACGGATTACTTAAGAATTTTGGAATCAAGGTTTAAAGATGAATTGAAAAGGCTTCCGGATCGCGAGCTGGTTTATGCCCCTGCTGGGACTCAAGAATGTGAAGATTATTTCTCAGCTATGGCTTGTGCTATGAATTATGCATGGTGCAACAGAAGCATGATCACACATTGGGTAAGAGAAAGTTTTGTTAAGGTTTTGGGTACGAAATTGGAGGATATTGGTTTGGAAGTGATTTACGATGTTACCCACAATACAGCAAAGATAGAGGAGTATGAAATAGAAGGAGAAAAAAAGAAGGTTTATGTACATAGAAAAGGCAGTACACGTTGTTTTCCACCAGGACATTCAGACCTCCCAACAGACTATAGGAAAGCAGGACAGCCTGTGTTGGTAGCCGCTTCAATGTCTACCCCAAGCTTCGTGTTAGTGGGAACAGAAAAAGCAATAGAAACTTTTTATTCTACAGTGCATGGGTCTGGAAGAGTGGAATCACGGTCAAGAGCATTAAAGCAGATAAGGGGAGAAGAAGTTTTAAAGCAACTTAGGCAAAAAGGCATTTTGGCTAAAGCAGCTAGCTTGA
>JAWCDI010000077.1:0-4675 GCA_044343505.1 Candidatus Aenigmatarchaeota archaeon
AGAGTTTAATTCTTTTATTTTGGTTTCTATTCTTGATATTCCTGTAAAAATTTCATTATTTATTTCTAGAGTTTTAGATTTTTCCTCTTTTAACTGGTTTATTATTTCGTTGATTCTTTTTTCTACTTCGGAATATTTATGCTCTATTAATTTTATTTGATTGGTCACTTCAGATATTCTACTTTGGATTAAATAGTCTATATATTGTAAATAATCTTCGTGGCTATAAGTGGTATAAGTATAACTTTGCTGCTGAGTTTCTACAGTAGGTTCTAAAAGAACTTGAGGATTACTTTCTGTAATAGCTTGCGGATGGGGTGTAATATTTAAACTCTTATTTTCAATATTTTCACTTCTTTTTAAAGTATCTTTTTCAATATTCTCTTTTAATATTTGAGTAAGTGCTATATCTATTTCTGCTGGTGAATAGCCCTCCTTCTTAAGTATATCTATTATTTCTATTTCAGAAAATCCTTTGGAATTAAGCTCTTTCGCTCTTTCAATAGGGGGAATTTTGGGTTTGCTTTTTATAAACTGAAGTGGCATATATTTTATTCTTTTTGAATTTTAAATTCCTTAAGTATTGTTTCTATTTCCTCTTTTGTTACAAAGTTAGATTTAAGCGGATTAAAAATTTCTATCATTGTTTTGATTTTTTCTATTTCGTTTTTCTTTACATAGTCTTGAAGAGATGTTTCTACATCTCGAATTTCTTTTAGTAATAATTCAATTTTTGCACTAATTTCTTGTATTTTATTTTGAGCAAAATGATAATGTACTTTTAAATCATTTTTTAGACTTATTATTTCTTTTTCTAAAAAGTTTATTTTTTCTTGGAATTGTTCAAATTTGGTTTCAATTAACCTAACTCTTCTGTTCAATTCCGACAATATATCTAATGAAGGGGTTTGTGGTACAGGTTTTTCTACCATATATTTTTTCTTTCTCTAAACAATAAATATGGAATTTAAGTATGAGATTAGAGACAATAATTTAATAATTGATGTTCGAGAGATAGCAGGAATACATACTATAGAGGATTCAAAAGAGATGAGCGAGTTTGTAATTTTAATGCTATATAAACATCCTTTTATTAACTCTATAATCATAAGGGAAGCGACAGAAATAACTTATTTGCCATCTGAGGTAGAAATTTTAAAGGAAATAGCTGAAATTTACAGATATGCTATAGATAGTTTGGGGGCTGAAAGATTTGATTTCTATCCAAAATATCGTGAGATAACTAGAGGAGTATTAAAGTTATTAACTCAAGATCCAATCTTGTGCTATTTTAGAATTTTAACCCTACTTAAAAGAATTGATGATGAAAGTTATAGGAAAAATTTTTTGGAGGAAATAAAGAGGAGGTTAGAGAGTTCGAAAATTTTTAGTTTGTTTAGAAGAGAACACAAAGATTATATGTGGAATTTTAGAGATTTTTATAGAAGAATTTTCCATCCAATATTTAAACCTCGCTTTGTTTTAAGTAATGTTATAATTTTTCCTCCTGAAGGATCTATTCTTTTGGAAAGATATATGTTGAGAGATGGTAGTGAGGTTAGCATCTATAGAGTAAAAGATAAGATTGATATTCTTTACAGTGTTATCCCAAAAGAATATTTAATTTCTCATGAAAAGGTTAAAGTTTTAGAAGAGGCTAGAGGAAGAATTGGTGAACTTGGTGGTGAAATTAAGGCTTTTGATATAATGAGAAGAGTTTTCGTAGAAAAGGCAGAATTAGTTATAACAGAAATTTCACTTAGTAGAAATATACCAATTTCTAAGAAAGAAATAAAAGAATTAGCAGAAGTTTTGGTTAGGAATACTTTAGGTTTTGGAATATTAGAGGTTCTTCTTCAAGATGAAAAAATTCAAGATATCTATATAAATGCTCCTGTAGGTAATTCTCCAATTTTTATTAATCACAGTGAATATGGAGAATGTACAACAAACATATATTTAACCCTAGAAGAGGCAAATTCGTGGGCTACTAAATTTAGATTATATTCGGGTAGACCTTTAGATGAGGCTAATCCAGTATTGGATACAGAATTAACTTTACCTTTTGGAAGAGCAAGAGTGGCTGCTATAACTAGAAGTTTATCGCAAGAAGGTTTGGCATTTGCATTTAGAAGACATCGAGAATCTCCTTGGACTTTTCCTCTTTTCATTAGAGCGAGATATTTTAATCCTCTTTTTGCAGGTTTGATGAGTTTTATAATTGATGGTGGAAGAAGTGTTCTTGTTGCTGGTGGTAGAGGTGCAGGTAAGACTAGTTTACTTTCTTCTATGATATTGGAGTTAATGAGAAAATATAGAATAGTAATTTTGGAGGATACGCCAGAATTGCCAATTGAAATCTATAGAAAGCTAGGTTACAATATTCAGCATTTAAAATCTAGAAGTGTGATTACTCATGTTCAAACAGAGCTTCCACCTGAAGAGGCATTAAGAACAGCTTTGAGGTTAGGCGATTCTGCTTTAATTGTAGGGGAGGTTAGAAGTAAAGAATCAGCAGTTTTATTTGAAGCGATGCGTATAGGTGCCTTAGCTAATTTAGTGGCGGGAACTATACATGGCGAATCTGCATATGGAGTTTATGATAGAGTAGTAAACGATTTAGGTTTGGTTCCAACAAGCTTTAAGGCATTAGATATAATAGTTATTTCAAATGTTCTAAAATCTCCAGATGGTTTAAAGAAATTTAGAAGAGTTGTTGAAGTAGTTGAAGTTAGAAAAAAGTGGAAAGAGGATCCATATAGTGAAGGTGCTTTTGTTCCCTTACTTACCTATTCAGCTAGTGAGGATAGCTTAAAACCAACTGATGTTTTGTTAAATGGGGAATCAGAGGTTTTAAATCAAATTTCTAAAAAGGTTAAAGAATGGTATGGGGCATGGGATAAGGTTTGGGAAAACATTTTATTGAGAGGGAAAATAAAACAAACTATGGTAGAATATGCAGAGAAATTAAACAGATTGGATATTCTTGAGGCAGAGTATGTAGTAGAGGCAAATGAGGCTTTTCATCTTATCAGTGAAGAGGTGTTGAATGAAAAAGGAGAGTTAATTTCGGAAGAAATATACAGAAGATGGCTTAATTGGTTTGAAAAGAGGTTAAAATTATGAATTATGAAGAAAAAAGGAATTTTTTTGAAATTTTATGTAAAATTTTTGGTAGATTTCAGTTTCCCATTCCAACAAGTTTGGAAAAAAAATATTTAGAGGAAATAACATTCTGCGGTTTAGATGTTCAACCTAGGGAGGTGTTTTCAACTTCAATAATTTTTCCTCTTCTTCTCTTTTTCCTCTTCTCCTTATTTTGTTTTATATTTCACATTGCTACTTTAGATCTTCTCTTTAGTATTCTTATTTTTACTTTTATATTGTCGTATTTCTTGCTTAACTATACTTCATTTTTTGCTAAATATCTCCGAGCTAAAGCATCTTCTGAGATTATTCTTTCAATTGTATATATGGCTATTTCTTTAAGAATATCTCAAAATCTAGAAAAGGCTGTAGAGTTTGCTGCTTCAAACTTAAGTGGACCTATTGGAAAAGAGTTAAAAAGAGCACTAATTAATGTAAAGTTCGGAAGATCGTTTTCCATTAAGGAAGAATTAAAGAAAATTGGTGAAAAATGGAAGTTAGAAAGCCAAGAGTTTAATGATGCTCTTTCTATTCTAATAAAAACTACTGAGGCAACAAGAGAGGAGCTGGAAAGAAATTTAGAGGAAGCGATAAATATTGTAATAGTTGGAACTAAGCGAAGAATGAAAGATTATGCATTAAAAATGAAGACATCATTAAATATTGTTAATGCGTTTGGAGTATTAATGCCTCTTTTACTTATGGTATTTTTACCTATAGGGATAATATTTTTACCAAATGTTTTTAAACAAACAACAATTTTTACACTCTATCTTTTTGTTTTACCCTCCATAGTATACATATTTCTTTTGCAACATTTTTATTCAAGACCTTATTCATACCATCAAATAATGATGAATTTAACTGAAGAACTAATTACGTACTTGGTTGAAAAATTATTTGGTACGACGAAGATTGTGTACCAAGGCCAAGAAATCGACTTTACAAGACCTTGGAGAAGAGTTAAAATGAGAGACTTCATAAAAGAAAACCTTGGTGTAGATATACTCGAAGACAGTGATGAAACAATGGCTAAGGTTTTGGAAAAGCACGGAGTTGAAGTTGATATAAACGATAGAGGCCACATGATAGAAAAACTCTGGGACCTTGTTGAAGATAAAGTTGTTCAACCAACGTTCTTACTTGAGCATCCAGTTGAAATCTCACCGTTGGCTAAAAAGCACAGAGAAGATCCAAGAGTTACGGAAAGGTTCGAACTAATTATCTACGGAAGAGAAATGGCAAACGCTTTCAGTGAGTTAAACGACCCAGTTGACCAACTTGAAAGATTTATGAACCAACTCAGACTTAGAGACCTTGGCGATGAAGAAGCTCAAATGCTTGATAAAGACTTTGTCAGAGCGCTCGAATATGGTATGCCACCAACTGGAGGGCTTGGCATAGGCATCGATAGGCTTGTAATGTTACTTACAGACAGTGCCAATATAAGAGACGTTATAGCGTTTCCACTCGTGAGACCGGAAGGAGACATAGACATCGAGGAGTACGAAGACATTGAAAAAGCTGA
>JAWCDI010000078.1:0-4659 GCA_044343505.1 Candidatus Aenigmatarchaeota archaeon
TTTTCAGATTTATCCTTATCCATGAACTTTATTTCAAAAGGTTTTGAGAAATTTTGCCCCAGGTTATGCGAAGTTGCCATTTGTAAAGCCTTCCCATCAGGCATCATAGCTTCTAAAGTTGCAGTGTAAAGAGCGCCAGCAAATTTTTCTTTTTCACTTTTTCTACCCATTATAACTGGAATTGCTAAATATTCTTCTATCAACCTTTTGTAAAGTTTAAGAATTTTCATTACTTCTTCATCAGCCTCTTCTTTCGTTGCATGTACAGTGTGTCCTTCTTGCCAGAGGAATTCAGTAGTCCTAATAAAAGGCTTCGTTGATTTTATTTCGGCTCTTGCCACGTTACACCACTGATTCAATAAAACTGGTAAATCCCTCCAGCTCCTTATCCATTTAGAATAAAAATAATAAATTATGGTTTCTGAAGTTGGTCTTATCGCTAGTTTTTCACCAAGTTCATTATCTCCGGCTTTAGTGACCCAAAAAACTTCCGGAACAAATCCTTCGAAATGCTCCACTTCTTTCTTCAAAAAACTCTCAGGTATGAACAAAGGAAAATATGCATTCTTATGTCCAGATTCTTTCAACATCTTATCGAAAATCTCCCTTATATTTTCCCATATCTCGTATCCATAATCTTTTATCGCCATAGTACCTTGCACAGGGCCATAATCTGCTAATCCAGACTTCATTATGACTTGTGTGTACCATTCGGAAAAATTTTCCATTTTTTTCACAGTTATACCTTCAGACATATTTTAAAAATTATTCTGTTTTAAAAATAAATGATGATGGAACCAACTTACTTGAAAATGATAGAAAGTGGAGGAATAGAAGAAAGAATAGAAAAACTCTATAAGATTTTAGAAAGATGCGAACTTTGCCCGAGGAAGTGTCACGTCAACAGAGCTAAAAATGAGAAAGGAGTTTGTGGTGCAGGAAAAAAACTCAAAGTTTCGAGTTTTTTCCCCCACTTTGGTGAGGAAGATGTTTTAGTCGGTATTCATGGATCCGGTACGATCTTTTTATCGAACTGTAACTTGAGATGTGTTTATTGTCAAAATTATGAGATATCACATTTAGGAGAAGGTGAAGAATGTGATGAAGAAGAAGTTGCGGAGATGATGTTGAAATTACAAGATATGGGTTGTCACAACATAAACTTGGTAACACCAACTCATTACACACCACAATTAGTTAAAGCAATAAGCATAGCAGCAAAGAAAGGTTTAAGTTTACCGATAGTTTGGAATTGTGGTGGTTATGAAAATGTTGAAATAATAAAATTGCTTGAGGGGATAGTTGACATATACATGCCGGATATTAAGTATGGAAGTAATGAAGGGGCTAAAAAATATTCCAAGCCACCAGTTGAAGATTACTGGGATAGATGTAGAGAAGCTTTAAAAGAAATGCATCGTCAAGTTGGTGATTTGAAAATAGATGAAAATGGTTTGGCTTACAGGGGTTTGTTGATAAGACACCTTGTTTTGCCTAGTGGTATAGCGGAAACAAGTAAAGTTCTGAATTTCATAGCTAAAGAAATATCCATCAATGCTTATGTCAACATAATGTCACAATACTACCCTGCCGGAGAAGTTGTGATCAACGCTAGCAAATATCCAGAACTTAGAAAAAGTATAAAGGAGGATTTCAAAAAAGCAATAGAATTGGCCATGAAGCTTGGACTAATAAGAGGTTTGGAATACAGACAGTTGGGAAGGATTTAAATAAATTTAGTCTCAAAGTTTAATAGAGATGATGAGAATCGCAGTTCTTTCAGATTTTCACTTCGGTTTTGCTTTAACACCACAACTAGAAGAAGATAGTTTTGAGAATGCTGAAGAGGCTATGGAAAAGGCTTTAAAATCTGATTTGATTTTGATACTTGGTGATATCTTTGATTCTCGTGTCCCAAAAACACAAACTTGGGCAAAAGCCATGAAAGTTTTAGTCAAACCTTTGTTGGAAGAAAATAGAAATGTGAAGTTGGTTAGTTGCTCTAAAGAATTGAAGAAAGTTTCCGAAAGAACCTTGAATCATTTGCCAGTGATAGCGATTCATGGTACTCATGAAAGAAGAGGAAGAGGAGAGTTAAATGCCGTGGAAGTTTTGGAAAATGCGGGTTTGTTGATTCATCTTCACTGCGACACTATCGTTCTAGAAAAAAATGGGAAAAAAGTGGCAATACATGGTATGTCTGGAGTACCTGAAAGGTTCGCTAGAGATACACTTTTACAATGGAATCCTCAACCTCTAAAAGATTGTTTCAACATTTTGCTCATGCACCAAAGCATAGAGCCTTTTGTCTATTCTCCTCTTGAACCACCAACCATTTCAACTTCATCACTTCCAGCAGGCTTCGATATCATACTAAACGGACACATTCATCAACATAATCAAATAAAGATAGGAAATACGCTACTCCTCTTCCCAGGTAGCACGATCACAACACAACTTGAAAAAACTGAGAGCGAAACAGAAAAAGGTTTTTACATGATAAATTTGGATGATGGAATTGAAGTGGAATTCGTCCCTCTTGAAAAGAATAGAAAATTCTTCTACGAAGAAATAGTTTTGGAAACTAACATGGCAAAGCATCAGATAGAAGAGAAGATAAAAGAGATATTGAAGAAAGGGTTTGATAAGCCTCCAATAGTGAAATTAAAAATTAAGGGGAAAGGTATAGAGATAAGCGATCAAGAACTTAAGAGTATAGATAGAGAATTCTCAAATAAAGCTATTTTAATTTTCTCAAAAGAATTGGAAAACGTTGAAGTTGAGAGAAAAGCTGAATTCTTGAGAGCTTTAAGGGAACAAAAGCTTTCGGTTGAAGATATAGGTTTTGAAATTTTCAGGAAAAATTTGGAAGAATTGGGTTTTTCCTTTTCTTTCGATTTCGAGAAAGCGTTCAGACTTTTAAGCGAAGGAGAAATTGAAAACATGTTGAACATTTTATTGGGAGAACAAAAGACTTTAGATAACATTTTAAGAAAATCTCTGAAAGATTTTGGTGCTAAAAATGATAACTAAGGTTGAATTGAAGAATTGGCGTTCGCATTTGGATTCGAGGTTAGAGTTTTCACCCGGCACGAATATTCTGTTGGGATCGATAGGTTCTGGTAAAACTTCTGTTTTAGATGCTATTTGTTTTGCTTTGTTTGGCACTTTTCCAACGCTTCAAACAAAAAAGATAAAGTTGGATGACGTTATAATGAGGAAACCAGTTGAAAAAATGAAAGCGGAAGTTGAGCTCCATTTTCAAATGAATGGTAAGAATTATTCTGTGAGAAGAGTGATAGAAAGAGGAAAAGGTACAACTTACTCGGAAGTGAAAGAAGATGGTAAGTTGATAGAAGCACCAAACTCGCAAAGGGTTACCGAGAGAATAGAAGAGATATTGAAAGTTGATTACGAACTTTTCAGCAAAGCCATATACTCTGAACAAAATGCTTTAGATTACTTCCTCACTATACCAAAAGGACAAAGGATGAAAAAAATAGACGAGCTTCTAGGAATAGATAAGTTCGAGAAAGCTAGAGGTTCTGCAGTAACTTTGAAGAACAGGATCATAGATAGAAAACTCGGGATAGAGGGCGCTTTGATGCGAGTGAACGAAGAAGAGTTGAAGAAAAATATTTTTGAGCTAGAAGATGTAATTTCTAGGCTTCTTCATGAGAAGAGTGAGTTGAAAGAAAGGTTGAGTGAAGCTGAAAAGGAGAAGATAAAAATTGAAGAAGAAGTTGAGAAGTTGAAAAAAGTTAAAGAAAAAATAGAGATTTTGAAGATGGAAGAGAAAAGTAAAGAAAGTGTTTTGGAAGAAGTTTTGAAAAGTTTGAAGTTGATAGAAGAAGTCACGACAGGTTTTTCTAAGGATAAAGTGAAGAGAGCTATAGAAGAAGCAGAATATGAATTGAAGATGAAAGAAGAAGAGTTGAAATTGAAGAGAGAATCTTATGAAAAGAATTTCTCAGAAGTCTCTCGGATTGAGAGTAAAATGAAATTCTTGAGCGAAGAAAAGATTCCGAAGTTGAAGAAGGTTGTTGAAGAAAAAGCATACATTAAGAAAGATTTGGATCGCTTAATAAATTTAATCGGCGAAAACGTTGAAACACAAATAGAAGAAAATAGGGAAAAACTTGAAAAAACGAATTCAGAAATATCTGTCTTGAACAATTTACTAAACGATCTCAACCTTTTTATACAACACTTATCTTCTGAAGAGAGCAAGTGTCCTGTATGCGAATCTACATTGACCCCTGAAAGGAAAAATGTGCTGTTAGAGCGGAAAAAAGAGCAGATGAGGGGGTTGCAAGAAAAGTTGAAAGATTTAATGAACGGTAAGCAAAATTTGATCGAGGAATTGAAAAAACTTGAAGAAAATGCGAAGAAGATGAAGGAGATGCAACTACAAATCAAAGATTTGGAAGAAAGGGAGAAAGAACTTGAAGATTCTGAAAATGAGTTGAATGAAACAAAAGAATTTTTGAATAAAGCTAGGGGAGAATTGGCGAAAATAAAAAGCGAGCTTGAAGATGTTGAAAAAAGTGTAAAAGAGGGAGAAAAAAAGAAGAGGGAATACGAACTCTTGCTCATCCAGCTCGAAGAACTGGAAAAAAATAGGAAGAAAAGTGAAGAATTATCGAAAGAGATAGAACG
>JAWCDI010000008.1:0-16794 GCA_044343505.1 Candidatus Aenigmatarchaeota archaeon
GAGAAAAAAATTTGAAAGTGACAAGAAAGAGATAGAAAGAAGGTTTAAGAGAGCTATTGTAAATTTGCTTAAAGATAAAGAGAGGTATGAAGGGGAGATGGAAAAGATGAGGGAAGAATTGAAAAAAGCTATAATAGAAATTGGTTTTAAATTAGAGGAAAAGGAAATGGAGTTGAAAAGACTAAAGGAGATGAAAACGTGAAAATTTCGGTAGTTGTTTGTTCTGTGGGAAGGGAAACACTTTTCGATTGCCTCCAATCCTTGAAATCCCAAAATTATGAAGAGTACGAAACGATTGTTGTTTCCTTTGAAAGATCGATAGAAGAAAAGGTGAAGGATTATGGAGCAAGGTTCATTTTTTCTCCAAGAGCAAATGCTTCTTTTCAGAAAAATCTAGGTATTTTAGAAAGTAGGGGGGAGTTGATTTGTTTTATAGATGATGATGCAATTGCTGAACCTAATTGGATAAAAACTCTTTCCGAATCTTTTACTGAAGATCAAATAGCTTGTGTTGGTGGAAAGATAAAACTTATTATTGAAGGTGAAATACCTGATAGACTGAAAAGTTTAGATGAGAATATTTTTAAAGGATTTTTAGGTGAAACTCTTTTGGGAGATGAAAAGAAAGAAATAGAGGAACCTTTACTCTGGGGTTCTAATATATGTTTCAGAAAGAAAATCTTTGATGAAGTTGGGTATTTCGATGAAAAAATAGGAAGAACACCCAACCTTATGTTGTGTAATGAAGATATAGAAATTCAAGAGAGAATACTGAAAAAGGGTTTTAAAATAATTTACGAACCTAGTGCTTTAGTTTGGCATAAAGTTACCAAAGAAAGATTAACCATGGATTATTTCCTTAAGAGAAGTTTTTGGCAAGGATATAGTGATGTATTGGCAGCGAGAAGAAATGAAAATGTTAAAAAATTCGTTGCAAATATAAAAAATCCATTTTGGAATTTTTTAATTAAAAAGAAAATGTTTGAAAATATGTTCGAAAGTTTCATAGTAGAAGATTTAAACAAAAAAATTTTCAATTATCAAAGGATAGGGAGAATTGTTGGTTTTCTTGAATTAACAAGGGGTGTTTAATGGAAGAATTCAACATAAAACAGACAGCAAAATATTTAGCTTCATATTTCACACTTTTCCCTTTCACCAAACCATCTTTCATAAACATAGGCCTAACTCATAAGTGCAATCTAAAGTGTAAAATATGTGAAACTTGGAAAGTTTGGTCAAAATCCGAAGAAGAGTTGAAATTATGTGAACTTAAGAAAGTTGTAAATGAAATTGGTGGGTGGGGTGGTATAAATATAAGCTTCGCTGGAGGGGAACCTTTTTTAAGGAAATATGAATTGTTGGAGTGTATAAAACTGGCTAAAAAATGGAATTTGGTAACACATGTTACGACGAATGGCCAACTCATTAACAGAAAAATTGCCGAAGAAATTGTGTGTTCTGGTTTAGATTATCTACAATTGTCTTTAGATGGTGCTGAAGAAAACACTAACGATTACATAAGAGGAGTTGGGAGTTATAAAAAGGTCATGAGAGCTATAAGGGAAATTAAAAGAGCGAAAGAAAAATTTAATTCAAATTTAAAACTTTCCCTAACCACTGTCATCACAAACGATAACTTAGATGAATTGTTAGATGTTGTTAAAATTGTTGAAGATTTAGAATTATACAAAGTTTTTTTCAATCCTTACAACCTAGATACATCTTACATGAAAGATAAAGATTATGAAAATGATGAATTTTGGGTTAAAGAAGAGAACATACCTAAATTGAAGAAAATTTGTGAAAAATTGATTGAGATAAAGAGGAAGAAAGATATAATAGGCACACCATTCTTTATGTTGAAAATTATACCGAACTATTTCGAAAAAAAATCGAGATTTAAGGACGGTGTTTGTTTAGCTGGTTACAGTTACATGTATGTGAAACCAAATGGTGATGTAGATGTTTGTGGAAAAGGACCGTCCTTGAACGTGAGAAAGTTTTCCATTAAGAAAATATGGTACAGTTTGAATTTCATGAAAACTAGGTTAAAGATAATGAAATGTAACAGACCGTGTTTAATGCTATGTTTTCCAAGAATTGTGCTCTAGGTGATTATATGAAATCACTTTACTCAGATTTCATCACATTCCTCATAGATTTTTCTTACAACTGGCTTTCCTACCATTTAAATTACCCATTAGTTAAACCATGGAGAATAAATTTTGACATAACCCACAGATGCCCTTTGAGGTGTGTAATGTGTAACATATGGAAAGAAAAAGTCAAAGTGGAGAAAGAATTGAAGTTGGAAGAATTGAAGAAAATTGTGGATGAAATAATTGAATGGAAAATAGATCATATTTCTTTAGCTGGGGGAGAAACGTTACTGAAAGCTAAAGAGGTTATAGAGTTGATAAAATATGCGACGAAAAAACCACACATGAGGATTGATCTCATAACAAATGGTTTTTATCTCGATCAAAAAGTTTGTGAAGAACTTTTGGAATCAAATGTCTCAAAAATATCTCTCTCACTTGATGGTGCGAAGAAAAAAACACATGATTTAATAAGAGGTGAAGGAAGTTTTGATAAAGTGATTGGAGCAGCCAAAAGACTGGTTAAACTGAAGAGGAAGATGAACAGTAAAGTTGAATTAGAATTCACCACTGTAGTTAATAACTACAATTTTAGGGAATTAATTGATATCTTCTATTTAATGAGAAAAATTGGTTTTAATTACGTTAATTATCAAGCTATCGTTCCAGATAATACTTTTAAAATTAGAGAAAAGGAGTTTTATGAATTTTATGAAAGTGATCTATGGATAAAAGGGAAAGATTTAGAAGATTTGGAAAAAATAGTAAAAAGATTAGTTTTACTCAAGAAAAAAACGGGACAAATAAGGAACTCGAGAAGATACTTACTTTCCCTACCTTCCTACTTTCGAGAAAAAGAGAAATTTAAAACTGGTAAATGTATTGTAGGATACAGTTATGTGAATGTAGATCCATACGGAAAAATCAACATATGTGGCCTCGGACCAAATCTCGACTTAAGGAAAAAAAGTCTTCGAGAAGTTTGGAAAAGCGAAGGATATAAGAAAACTCGAATTTTGATAAAAAAGTGTAAAAGACCTTGTCTTATGTTATGTTATGAAAAATTGAATTTCAAAGAGCTTTTGGAGGCTTGGTTGGAGTTGAGAGGATGGATTTAAGAGAAAGATTGAAAAAAACTGAAAATTATCTCCGATATTATTTATCTTATGTTTTCAACGTTCCACTGATTTATCCAAAAGAAGTGAACTTTCAAATGACTAATAGGTGTACTTTAAGATGCAAAATGTGTAACATATGGAAGTTGCCTAAGAAGGATAAAGAAATAGATGTTGATGAAATGAAAAGAATTTTGGATGAAGTGAAAAATTGGGAAGAAACGAAATACGTTTCTTTCGTTGGTGGTGAATCTTTGATAAGAATGAATGATACTATTGAAATGATAAAATACGCTAGTTCGTTGGGCTTTCATACAAATCTTGTTTCCAACGCGACTCTTTTGAATGAAAGTTTATGTGAAAAATTGGTCGAAGCTGGTCTAGAAAGAATCGCTTTGTCTCTGGATGGTGCAAAAAGGAAAACACATGATTTCATAAGAGGAAAGGGAAATTTTGATAAAGTAATTAAAACTGCAAAAATTTTTTTAAAATTAAAGGGAAACTACAGAGTAAAAGTGGATTTTACAACTGTCGTCATGTCTTATAATTTCAGAGAATTGGTTGATATCTATTTTTTAGCTAAAAAGGTTGGGGTAGATCAAATATTTTTTCAATCTCTGGTGCTCGATAATACATTTAAGAATTTCAATTATGATTCTCCACTTTGGATAAAAGGGAAAGAATTGGAAGAATTGAAGAAAGTTATAAATCAACTCCTAAAAATTAAAGTTAAAGATAAAGGTTTTATCTACAATTCAGTAGAGTATCTCAAAGCAATCCCAGAATATTTCGAAAAAAGGGGGGATTTTAAAGTTGGAAAATGTATGGCAGGTTATTTCACTTTGAACATAGATCCTTACGGTAAAATAAGCATTTGTAGTTTTGGACCAGATTTGAGTGTTGTGGGTAAGAAATTAGATGATGTTTGGCATAGCGAAAAATTCAAGAAGACAAGAGTTTTGATAAAAAAGTGTAAAATGCCATGCATGATGCTTTGTTATCAAAGGTTTAGTATTCTCGAATTAGTAAAAAATTTTTTGAAGGAGAGTTGAATGTTTGAGAGATTTCAAATGATTGAAAAAGGAGAAAAAATAGGACCGAAATTATTGATGCTTTCTCCTACAGATTTTTGTAACTTGAATTGCAAGATATGTTGGAGGATTGGGAAAAAACCGAATTTTAAACAACCTCCTTTCCATTTTTTCAAGAAAATTTTAAGAGAAGCGAAAGAATTGAAAGTTGAAACTATAGACTTAACTGGTGGTGGAGAACCCTTCCTCCGAAAAGACATACTCGATATAATGGACTTGGTTAAAAAGTTTGGTATGAGGGGTACTATAACAACAAATTCCACATTGATAAAAAAAAGTGATGTGAAGAAAGTGGTTGAAATGAAGTGGGATGAAATCAATTTTTCGTTAGATGGTTCTACGAGCGAAATCAATGACTACATAAGAGGTGAAGGTATTTTTGAAAAGGTTTTAAAAGTTGTCAAAAGATTTGAAGAAGAGAAAAATTCAAAAAATGTTCAAATTCCAATACTGAGATTTTGTTTCACGATCACGAAAAAAAATTTCATGGACATACCAAACTTCATTAAATTATCAAAAAGTTTGGATATTCGTCACATCAATTTTTCCACACTCTTTGAATGGAGATCAAACAAGGAATTTTGGTTAGATAAAAAGGATGAAAAAGATGTGATGAAAAAGATTAAAGAAGGTGTTGAATTAAGCAAAAAATTGGGAATAAAAACCAATCTGGATTCTATACTTGAATTCGGTGTTTGGGAACATCAACCTCCGAGATTCTGTTTTGCCCCATGGTATATGTTATTTATAAACGCAAGTGAAGAAGCTATGGTGTGCTGTACACTCGCTTCTCTTTATAAAAAGAAGTTAGGAAAAATTAATAGCTTGAAGGAAATTTGGTTTTGTAGAAAAATTGAGGAATTGAGGAAAAGAATGAAAAGAAGAGTTTTATTTAAAGAATGTAATAAGTGTTTACCCGAATTCACCCATATCTTCAATCAACTTTGGGATGAAATATGGAACTCGAAGAAATAGAAAAAAGGTTGAAGTCCTGGTTTAATGGAAAAAAAGAAGGACCTGTAAGGATGGAACTCCACTTAACCGATAAGTGTAATTTGAATTGTATATTCTGCTGGAGAGTGAAATCTAAAATTTCAAACGAAAAAGAGCTTTCTAAGGGAAAATTGCTAGATATAGTGAGGGAAGCTGCTCTGTTAGGTGTAAAAGAATGGATAGTTTCTGGTGGCGGGGAGCCTTTTTTGAGGAAAAAAGAGTGTCTTGAAGTATTGAAGGAGATAAAGAAGTATAAAATGTGGGGGTTGTTGACAACAAACGGAACACTTTTAACCGAAAAAGATGCAAGAGTTCTTGTAAAGATAGGATGGGATCAAGTTCAATTCAGCCTAGATGGTCCGAATAAAGAAATAAATGATTACCTCAGACCACCAAACTCTTTCGAGAGGGTAGTAAAAGCTGTCAAAACTTTGAGAAAAATAAGGGACTTTAAAAATTCAAAGAAACCTTACATTGGTTTCAACACGATACTCAACAAGATGAATTTCGATAGAATAGATGAAATGATCAATTTAGCTTTCGATGTTGGAGCCGAGCTTGTTTTTTTCGAGCCAATTTATCCTGGTTATTGTGACGTAGATTTGACCGTACCTATTAAAAAATTGAAAGAATGGAGAAGAATGGTGAAGAAGTGTGACAAGCTTGCTAAAAAACTTGGTGTTGAAACTAATGTTAAAGATTTCTTAGAAGTTGATTTAACTGATAAAACAAACTTGAAAGAAAAAATATTGAGAGAAGTGGAAGGTATAGAAGGTTTTATAGGTGCACCGTGTTTTAGACCATGGTATTTGATGGGTGTTAAAGCATCTGGGTTTGCTGGTTGCTGTTCTACTTTTGAAGTAGGGGAATTTGTTCAAGGGAAAAGTTTAAAGGAAATTTGGTTTGGAAAAATTTTCAATAAATTGAGAGAAGAAATGTTGAATAAAAAAATTCCAAAATATTGTTCTAAATGTAGTATAGTTGTCTTATTGGAAAACAGAATCTTGAGGAAGATGTTGTCAACATGAAGGAAAAAGTGGAAAGATTGGTGAAATGGGCAAGTGGAAGAAAAGCACCACCCTTAACTCTAGAACTGAACATAACAAATAAGTGTAATTTATTGTGTAGGATGTGTTGGTTGAGATCAAAAGTAAAAACTGAAAAGGAGATGGAAGATGAAATGCTTCTTAGAATAGTAGAAGAAGCCATCGATTTGGATGTGAAGGAATTTAGATTCCCTGGTAGTGGTGAACCGTTGATGAGAAAAGAAATACTTTTCAGGTTAATGGAAAAAATAAAGGAAAATGGAAGAACTGGCCTCCTGATTTCAAACGGTACACTTTTTTCAGAAGAAGATGTTAAAAAACTTGTTGAAATGGAGTGGGATGTTTTAACGATAAGTTTGGATGGTCCTTCCGCTAGGATTAACGATTACATAAGGGGTGTGAAAGGTGCTTTTAGAAGAACTCTAAAGACTTTAAGTTTGATAAAGAAATGGAAGAAAAAACTCTCGAAAACTAAACCATGGTTGAGGATGAATGTTGTATTGACAAATAAAAATTATGATAAGATTTTTAAAATCGTTGAACTTGCAAACCATTTTGATCTTGATGAAATTTTACTTCAACCTATCACAATTTTTTCTAAAGAAGGGGAAAAGTTGAAAGTGAAAGATTTAAGAAAAGTTAGCAGTCATATTGAAGTGGCCATGAAAAAAGCCGAAAAATTTGGCATAAAAACGAACTTCAGCTCTTTTATAGAAAATATGATAATTGAAAAAACAAATCATATGGAAGAGATGATTGAAAAAGAAATTAAAAAGTTTGAGAATGAATTTTTAAATTCTGTATGTTACGAACCATTTTACAACCTTGTGATAATGCCTAATGGAAAAATTGGGGCTTGTGCCGTTTCTGGTGCAAGCGATGTTAGTATTCATGGGAAAAATTTAAAAAAAATATGGTTTGGAGGATACCTCCAACGAATAAGGAAAAATTTGTTGAAAGGAGTAATTTTTCCCTTCTGTTCTCATTGTTGTGTACCCATATTTTTAGAAAATAAAAGATTGAGAGAAGAACTTGCTAAGGTGATTGAATGAATTTTGAAGAGAGTTTGAGGAGACTTATCTTATGGAGTAAAGGTAAGATAGCTCCACCTCTCCATATCGATTTAGAGCCAACATCTTCTTGTAACTTAAAGTGCATCTTCTGTTGGACTAGGTCAAAAGAAAGATTAGAAAATTGTCAATATCAAAGAAAATTGAGTAACAAAAGGCTTTTGGAGATCGTGGAAGAAGCTGCTGAATTAGGGGTAAAAGAATGGGAGATTGCTGGTGGTTGGGAGCCTATGACTAAACCAAGAACTGTTTTCAAGATGATGGTGATGATAAAGAAGTATGGCATGTACGGATCAATAACCACCAATGGTACACTATTCACGAAATCAATGATAAAAAAACTTGTTGAAATCGGTTGGGATAGGATATTATTTTCTTTAGAAGGGCCTGACCACAACACCCATGATTTTTTAACACAAGTTGAAGGATCTTTTGAAAGAGAAGTGAAAAACATAAGATACTTCAAAGAGTGGAAAGAGAAACTTAAAAAAGAAAAGCCAAAGTATTCAATCCATTCCGTTCTCACGAATAAAAATTACGATAAATTGGAAGAAATGATAGAATTAGGTCATAAATTAGGGTGTGAAGGGGTAAATTTTGAACCACTCATGATTTGGTCGGAAGAAGGTGAGAAATTGAAACTTAATCATAAACAAAGAAAAGAACTGAAATTTCAAATAGAAAAAGCTATTAGGAAAGCGAAGGAACTTGGAATTTATACTAATATTGCAAATCTAAGGGAAGAGAAATTGGTAAATAAAGAAGATATGAGGAAAGTTCTTAAAGAAGGAATTTCTCCTGGAAAAAATCTCCTAAGTTCTCCTTGTTTTTCACCATGGCTTAACATGGAAATTAGGGTGAGTGGAAGGGTCACAGCTTGCAGAATCTGTAACGATGAAACTGGTTGCGAAAATATTCTAGACAAAAGTTTAAAAGATATTTGGCTCGGAGAATACTTTCAAAATATGAGGAATCGATTCATTAACGGGAATTTACCAAATTATTGTAAAGATTGTGCGAGTGGGTTGGTTGTATACATGAAGGAGTTGAGGAATGAATTGGTGAAGAGGTTGAAGCCTTTTGAGTGGATAAAGGGGAAATTGTATGGATGAACATGAAGTTGAAAATTATAAAAGGATACTAAATTGGTTTAAAGGTAAGAAACAACCTCCCTTTAAAATTGATATAGAATTGCACAGGAGATGTAATTCCAGGTGTTTATCTTGTTCTAGAAGGGCTTCACCCGATTATGAAAAGTTGAATGAAATTTCCAAGCAGATTGAGATGCCATTAGAGAAGTGGATAGAGATAATAGAAGAAGCTGCTGAATTGGGGGTAAAAGAATGGCATTTGGCAGGTGGTGGTGAACCTATGTTTTTGCCAGAAGTTACAATTCCTGTCATGAAGGAAATCAAGAAATTTGAAATGTTGGGGATAATAACAACAAACGGAACTTTGTGGAAAAAAGAATTGATAGAAAAAACTGTTAAAATGGGGTGGGATAGGGTTCATTTCAGCATTGACGGTCCTAACCCAAGAATTCATGATTATCTTAGAGGTATTCCCGGGAGTTTTAAGAAAGTTATAAAAACTATTGAAAAGTTCAATGAGTTCAAAAAGAAGTACAATACCGGCAAACCGATGCTAAACATAAACATGGTACTTTCAAGAAAAAACTATAAATTTTTGCCTGATATGGTTAATCTTGCGAAAAAGCTTGGTGTGGAATTTTTGTTCGTGGATCCTCTCATAGTTTACTCAAAATTTGGAGAAAAATTGAAGATGAAGAAAGAAGATTTGGAGAAATTTCCTCCTTTTCTTAAAAAAGCTAGAGAGCTAGCTGGAAAATTCGAAATCGGAAACAATTTCAGCGGGCTTCAAAACAATTTAAATCAAGAGTTAATAGAGAAGAGCAGTAAGATGGATGAGGTAGTTGAAAAAGATGTGGAAAAAGTTAAAAAATTGAAATTGAATAGATTCCTCAAAAATTTTCTTGTAGTACCTTGTTACAAACCGTGGTTTCACATGACTGTGAAGTGTGATGGAAGAGTAACTTCATGTGATGTTCCAGTCACAGGAGGTGATGAAATTAGAAACAAAACTTTGAAAGAAGTTTGGTTTGGAGAATATTTCAATTGGTTGAGAAAATGTTTACTTTCTGGAAAAATCCCAAATTTTTGTTCTCAATGCAATGCAAGCCATGTGAGTCAGAGAAGGATGATGAGGTTGGAAATAATAAAAATGCTTGAACCTGAAGCTTTTAAGGAGGCTTGTAAGATATATGGTGCTCTTTGAAACTAGAGTAGAAAATTTGGCGAAATGGGCGAAGGGGAAAAAAGCCCCTCCTGTAACTTTAGAGCTCGTACCAACTGATAAGTGTAATCTTAATTGCTTGAGTTGTTGGAGAAGGGGATGGAGTGAAGAAGAGATTAAGAAGAAATATGAAGAAGAGATGGAAGATGAAAGACTTTTGAAGCTTGTGGATGAAGCTGCTGAGATAGGAGTGAAAGAAATAGCATTCGTTGGAGGTGGTGAACCTTTGATGAGAAGCGTAACGATAGAACTTTTTAAGAAAATGAAAAAATATGGGATGATAGGGGATCTTGTAACTAACGGCACATTGTTCGAAAAGGGGTTGATAGAACTCCTTGTTAAAATAGGTTGGGATAGAATAAAATTCAGTGTAGATGGCCCAGAACCAGAACTCCATGATTACCTCAGACAAACAAAAGGGGCGTTTAAAACAACAATAAAAAACATAAAGACATTCTCTAAGATGAAGAGAAAATTTAAGAGTGATAAACCAATTTTAATCCTTCAATCAGTTCTTTCAAGACAGAATTATAAAAAGCTCCCTGCTCTTGTGAAGCTTGGTCATAAAATAGGTATAGATGAAATGACTTTACTTCCTTTAACCGTTTTCGACGAATCTATGAGAGAGATGAAATTGAATGAAACCCAGATTAAAGAATTCAAACCTATCCTCAAAAAATCGATAAATTTACTCGAAAAATTTGGGATTAGGAGTAATTATCACGAATTTTTGAATGAAAAATATATAATCAAAACGGAAAGTATGGATGAAGTTATGATGGAAGAAATGGAAAAAATGATAAAGAAGGAATATCCATACTCAAAAAATCCTATAAAGAATTTTGAATATTTACCTTGTTATGCTCCATGGATTCATGCCACGATACTTCCAAATGGTAACATAGCACCTTGCTTTAGCCCATGGGTTTGGAACACAAAAATTAGTGTAAAAAATCATTCTTTAAAAGAATTATGGTATGGGGAATATTTTAATAAATTTAGAAGAATAATTTTAAAAAGAAAACTTCCCGAAAATTGTAAGAAATGTTGTGTTTGGGAAGTTTTCAACAACAGAAAGATTAGGGAAGGTTTAAGAAGATTGCTGGAGTGATGAACTTGAATGATTTAAAAAATTTGATAAGAAAAGTTAAAAAGGCTAAAGATAAAGCTAGTATGGTTAAGGCTTTGGACGAGCTTTTAACCAAAGTAAAAGAAGAGAACGAGATGTTGAGACTTCAAGTGATAGCAAGAGAGAAAGAGAGAGATGAATATAAAAGGGAATTGGACGAAATCCATAAATCAATAAGTTATAGGTTGGCTAGATGGGTGGCTGAAACTTGGATTGGTGGTAAGATTAAAAAGTTTTTATGGAAATGTATGAAAATTAAATAAGATGTTGAATTTTGAAAGAGAAGAGAAAATAAACGAAGAAAGAATAAAAAGATTAGCCGAATGGTGTAAAGGAAAAAAAGATTATCCGATTCAAATAGATGCTGAATTACACAAAAAATGTAATTTGAAGTGCCTTTTTTGCGCAAGATATTTTGAACATCATAAACTCAACAAAGAAACTGAAAAAGATATGATTTCTTTGGAAAGATGGTTGGAAATAATAGAAGAAGCAGCAAAACTCAAGATTTTGATCTTTAACATAGAAGGTATAAATGAACCCCCTGCCCTACCACAACTCTTCTTTCCTATAGTGAAAAAAGTGAAAGAACTTGGTATTTACGGGATATTAACCACTAACGGTGTTCTTTGGAAAGAGAAAAAACTCAAGGAGTTGGTTGAACTAGGTTGGGATAGGATTCATTTCAGTGTACATTCTTCAACTTCGAAAATTCATGATAGATTAACCGGAGTTAAAGGTAGTTTTAGGAAAACTGTCAAAAACATTTTGCTCTTGAATAAGTGGAAAAGAAAGATGAAAACCGAGAGACCAATGCTCAACATAAACGTTTGTGTGAATAAACTCAATTTTCGAGAATTACCAAAAATTGTGGAATTAGCCAGATACTTGAAAGCGGATTACATTTTCACCGAACCTATAATGGTTTACACAGAAATGGGACGGAAGTTAAAACCTAATGAAAGAGAGTTAAAAATTCTTTCAAGAGTAATTGAAAAAGCGAAAAGTTTGGCAGAAAGCCTTGGAATAGACAATAATTTTTCAACTCAAGATAAAAATTTGGAAGAAGAAATCGTGAAAAGTACTGGTGAAATGGAAAAATTGCTGTTAACTGAAGTTAAAGATTTACCGAATGGCTTAATCTCATCACCTTGTTTTAAACCATGGGAAAGAATTGCCATAAGATTTAATGGTCTAACAGGCCACTGTGGTTTTATAGAAGAGGGGGAAAACGTGAAAGAGAAAGATTTAAAAGAAATTTGGTTCGGAAGCTATTTCAAAAAAGTTAGGGAAAGAATGTTGAAAAAGCAACTTTTTCCACATTGTCATAAATGTGTCCCGAGTGATTTCACACAGAAGAAGAGATTTAGGAAAGAATTGATAGAATTCCTGGGAAGTTAAATGGAAGAAACAATCAAGAGTTTGATCAGCTGGGGGAAAAACAGAAAAGGATACCCAACACAAATCCAAATCCATCCAACTAATTATTGTAATTTGAAATGTATTTTTTGTCCTACCAGGGCTCTTGTTAAAGAATTGGATAGAAAAAAAGAGTTAAAGAAAGAGGAATGGTTTAAATTAATAGAAGAAGGAACTGAATTGGGAGTGAAAGAATGGCATGTCTGTGGGGGTGGTGAACCACTTTTTTTCAAAGATACGATCGCTGTGATGAAGAAAATAAAAGATTTTGGGATGTATGGTGAGTTGATCACAAATGGCACATTCTTTCAAGTAAATGTTGCGAAGGAAATAGTTGAAATGGAATGGGATAAGATTTACATAAGCCTTGATTCGCCGTATCCCAAAACCCAAAATTTCTTGAGGGGAAAGAAATGTTTCGATGAAATAATCAAAGGTGTCAAAAATTTGATAAAATGGAAGAAAAGATTAAAGATAGGGAAACCAAGTTTATTTTTCCATTCCGTGATAACGAACAAGAATTACACCCACATACCAAAATTAATCGAATTGGCTTTTAAGCTCAAGGTTGATGGAATCTCACTAAACGCTTTGAACATATGGAAACCTGAAATCGAGAAGCTTAAGTTGAAAGATGAAGAAGAAGAAATTGCAAAGAAAATTTTGGAAAAAAGTGAAGAAATTGCAAAGAAGTTTCACATAACAACGAACATTCAAGATTTTTTAAATTTTTCATTTATTCGAAAAGCTAATGTTATGAATGAGGCTATGGTTAAGGAAATAGGAAAAGTTAGAAAAAGTTTTGATTCAATAGCTTGTTATTATCCGTGGTACAACATTTCTATATTTTCGAACGGAAAAGCTTTGCCATGTTTTATTTTGAAAGATGAGGGAGAAAATGTGAGAGAGAAGAGTTTGAAGGAAATTTGGTTTGGTAGTTATTTCAATCATATCAGGAAAATGTTTTTGAAGAATGAATTAAAAAACGACTGTTCAAAATGCAATCCTTGGAATATGCCAAAAATGGAAGAAATAAGAAGAGCTTTAAAAAAACTACTTTGATAAAAATATTAAAATCTTACTTCATAATGTGTAATAAAATGAAGAGATTTGTCAAATGTCCACATTGTGAAGAAGAATTTGAAATAAGCTATGCAAGAACTTTTGCCTGTGGCTCATGTCCCTCAGTTATACAGTGTGATTTCATTAAATGTCCTAAGTGTGGACATGAATTCAAGAAAAGTTAGATGAAAGTTTCCTCCTTATTTCCCTATTCTTCACGAATTGGGTGAAAACACAAAATTTACATTCCTCTCTCACAACTTTGTTTATGAAATTTCTCCTTTGTTGATCAAAGTACTTACCAAACCATATTTCTCTCAAACTTTTTTCTTTTATATTCTCGGGTGAATTTTCAATCATACAACAAAATGTTGCTTCACCGTTTGCTTTAATCAAAAAATGCAAGAAAGGCTCGAAACATGGAGAATTGGCTATATCTCTAGGCGAATTCTCTATATCTTTTGATATCATGTAATCCATTTTATCACTAGAAATGAAAAAATTTAATTGAGTAAGATTTGTTTTTACCCCCAATTTCTCCGAGATTCTTAGAATTTCATTTATTTTTTTATTCAATATTGATCTTTGATTTTCACTCAATTCAAGTTTTTTTACTTCTTCATCGAAAGGGATGAGTGGGATGAAAGTTATATCTTCACAACCAACTTCTGAAGCTAGCTTTATCAATTTATCAATTTTATCATAAATTTTATTACTCAAAACTGTATTGAATACAACTTTTGGCTTATCTTTCCTCGACTTCTTCTTTTCTTTTTTTATCCTCAATAAATTTTCTTTCACTTTTTTAAAACAGTTTTTGACACCCCTTATTTCATCATGAAGTTTGGCATATGGTGCATCTACACTGAACATAATCATGTCCCAATCGATCCCCACTATTTCCCTTATATCTTCTTTTTTCAACAATGTTCCATTGGTATTCAAGTTTCCAAAAAAGTTCAAGTTTTTGATCTCATTCATGAGTTTTAGAGTAGTGGCTTTTCTAACAAAAGGTTCGCCGCCGCCCGTTATCAAGAATTCTCTAGCTCCCATTTCTTTTGATTCTTTTACCAACTCTATTAATCTTTCTTCTGAAACTTCATTTTTGATCTCATCGATAGGATTATATTCTACCCCCCTCTTTTCCATCATCTTTCTCTTCGCCCAAGTACCACACATCACACATTTCAAATTACACCTATTGGTCGGCCAAATTTCAATCAGAAAAGGACCTGCCTTTTTTTTGTGCCATAGCTTTAATCTCTCTATCTTATCGTCCATCCTCTCACATAATTTTTTCCCTTATAGCTTTATTTTCATCTACCAAAGGAACACAACAACGAGAACACCATTCAAGCAACCTTTTCGAGATTTCTACTCTCATTCTACCAAACTCTTCATACCAAACCTTTTTTAAAGATTTTCCATTTAATTTTGCTCCATCTTCTCTTGGCCATTGAGCACAAGGCGTTACCGATCCGTCTGAATTTATGTTCATGCTATACCAAGGAAGGAAACAAACAGGTGATTTTCCTTTCTCTAAAATTACATCCATTTTATTCGAGTAAAGATATAAATTTTTTTCAATCAAATCTTTCAGATTGTTTCCGATACCGTATTTTTCACAAATTTTTTTTGCCCCCCTTAAGGATTTGTTCACTTCTGAAATTTCCTCTTCAGTTATTTTAAGAGTTTTAGCCTCTTCTGTCAATTCTATCATCGGTAAAACGTAAATGAAATTTATTTCATATGGAGAAAGAATTTCGATGAGCCTAGAAAGTTCTCTATAATTTTTATTGGTCAGTACAAAATTCACTTCAACTGTAGGGAAATTCGAGTTAAACTTCTTTTTAATTTTGTGAAAATTTTTGATAACATTCAAAACTTTGTCGAAAGAATTTTTAACCCCTCTAAGGTATTCATGCGTATTTTTAAGTCCATCCACACTCAACCTTATCAAATCCCACTCGATTTTTACGATTTTTTTGATATCTCTTTCTTCAAGCAAAGAACCATTTGTCACGATAGAACCTTTTATACCATGTTTTTTCACCTTCTCCATACTCTTCAACAAAACCTTCTTCCTGAGAAAAGGTTCTCCTCCCAGAACACCAAAAATCTTTACATTCATTCCACAAATCTCATCAACCAACTTCAAAATTTCTTCATCACTAATTTCTTTTCTACCTTTTCCAATTTTAGAATAATTACAAAACTTACATTTGAAATTACAAGCTTCTGTGAAGAAAATATCAACTTTAACTGGATCTTCCTTTCTATTCTTGAACCAATTCTTAATCCTTGAAACAGTTTCATCCAAGTGTATCATAATACTTTCCTTAATTCTTCTCTTATCTTTGAGTTCCAAGATAAATGTGTTGAAACACAATTCGCACAAGCTTCGAATAATTTTCCACTCATTATCATTTTCCTAAAAGCCTCGAATTCTTCACCATACCAAACTTCTTGAAAACTTTTCTCTCTTACACTAACCTCTCTCTTACAAAAATCTGAAAGGAAAATTGTAGAACAAGGACCAACTCTCCCGTCTGCTTCAATTTTTGGCCAGAGGAAAGGCTCAAAGCATGGTATCTTCAAGAAAGGGTTTTCTTCACCCCTAGAAATTTCAAGTATTTTTTCTTTTAATTTCCCCGTTTTTTCGATTTCCTTTATCTCAAGCAAATCGTCAAGATTTGTTGAAATGTTTAAAGAGTCTGCGAGTTTTTTCCATTCAGGAATATTCTTCATTATGAAATCTCTTTCTTTTTTTGAAACTTTTAATTTTTCTACTTCGGGATTACTCACAAAAACAGGCTCAAAAGTTATGTTGTTTATTTTCAAATCATGAGCAAGTTTAATTATCTCACCAAGTTGAAAGTAATTAATTTTCGAAACTACTGTGCTGAACTCTATCAATGGTATATCTTTGCCTAAAACTTTTTTATAATGATTAAAAAGTTTTATGTTTTTAATTATTTTTTCAAAAGTTCCATTAACACCTCTTGATTTATCATTCACTTCTGGTGTTGCACCATCAACGCTAAAAATAACATTATCCCACCCTATTTCCACGACTTTTTTAATATCTTTTTCTCTCCAAAGTGTTCCGTTATTCACAATCCTACCTGTTACACCATACTCTTTCACTATTTCCATCATTTTTATTGTAATTTCTGGAACCATCATTGGCTCACCACCACCACTTATTTGTATTATATCTACTCCAATTTCACAAAGTTCTTTTGTCAACTCAAACCATCTTTCTTTTGGTAAATCTTTTGAGTAATCATAAGGTTCAAGTCTTTGAAAACAAAAAGGACATCTTAGGTTGCATTTGTTAGTGGGATAAATTAAGACTTTGTGAGGGGGTGTTTTTTTCCCGGTTACCCATTTAAAAAGCTTTTTAATAATTTTTTCCATTTTTCTCTAATTTATTTAAACTCTATTTTAACAA
>JAWCDI010000079.1:0-4659 GCA_044343505.1 Candidatus Aenigmatarchaeota archaeon
CCTTTTCTTCTTTGTCAAAAACGCTAAGTTGAAATTTCCAATTAATTTTTCCTAAATCGTGTAGAAAGCAAGCAATAACTAAATTTTCGAAGAAAGTGTCATTAAATCTATAATCAATTGCAGAACTATTTTTATTAATAAAATCTTTAAGTTGAATGGTACGTAATATTGTTTCTTTTAAATGATCTTTCAAAAGATAATTTTCTTCTTTTTTAGATTTTGCTCTTAAAATATAGCCTAATTCATTGTTTATCATAACCATCCATATTTATCAATTATTATAATTTTTTTGTTTTCAATTTCATAACTCTCACCAGAAACAATAGTATCTTCCTTAAGTTGAATACTGCTACCACTTCCAGTATAAATAACTGTTTGAAATTCAACTCTTCTTTCTGTACTTTTAGTTATTTCTGCTTTGTGTTTAACTTGTTCTCCATCATTTTCAAAAATAACTTTTATTGGTATAGAATATACAGGATATTTTTTGTTTGCTATTGGAAGTTCATTTGAAAGATATGTTGGATACTCAAATGGCATATCGCTAATTTCATTAATTTTTTCTATAGGAGTAACCTCTCTTATATCTCTTATAAATATAACATCTTCGCTTCTTCCAAGATATAAAATCTTTTCTGGTTTTTCTAAAGCTTTTTTTATCCTATTAATAAAACTACCATCACCTTTTATAAAAATATAAAGATGTCCATTAAAAAGTTCTTGTTGATATACAGGCGATCTCTGTGATGTTAAACCTTCGCCATAAAGGGGTAGCCAAACATTTCCACCAGGATTTTTATCATGTCTATTTATCCAAATTCCATTTTTCGTTAGACCAAGCTCTCCTTTTATCAAGTTCTGATAGTTCCAAAACACACTTTCAAATCCACCATGCACACTAACTTTCAAATTCCACCACGCTTCACCATACTTACTTCCATACCAATCTCCAACAGCATTTTGCAGCATGCCAATTATTGTTGATTTGGGTGGCAAAGGAAAAGTTTGTGCATAATAAAAAGTAAATGGATTTCTGTATTGAGCAAAAGGTTGGAAAATCTTTATGAAGAGTGTTTTCTCCGGCATCTCAACGCCTTAAACTCAATTTCATCTTTTGTTTTTAAGTTTTTAAGATTTGAAATGTCGGTTCAGTTTGTATAAATTTTCTTTTATAGACTAAAATCATAGGATACTGGGGTTTGTTTTCTGAAGATGTATTACTTTTTTTGTTAGGGGAATTTCCTAAGAATTCTTGGATTTTTTTTATAATTTGTTCTTTTGTTGTCTCTTTGGGAAGATTACTATCTATATCAATTATAAATTTTGGCGCATCTTTCTCAACTGTCTCATGTTCTATTTCTTTAATTATTCTTCCTTCTTTATCTTTTGTTTCTTTTTCTTTTATTATAACTTTGTAGACATGAGATTTTGCCAACTCTATTTTATCTAGATATGTTTCATATTTTCCATCATTATATAATCCACATATAACTAACCAAGGCGATAAGTCTTCCATCCGTCCTTTTATTTCTCTTTTCAAGTTAAATATAGTTTCAATAAGTTGAATTATTCGGTTATTACGTCGGTTATTACGTTTATCATCAGTCACATCTATATCACCTATATTGTCATTTCCATGTTCTTCTTTCGTGTATTTTCCTATTCTATCCACATCTATAACTACATTGTAAACATAGAAGTCTTTCTTTTCCTCCACATTTACAGGATTACTACCTGCACCAGGACCAGCTGCTCTTCTCATTAAATCAAGATTTGCTGTGAAATGGGAATCATAGCTATAAGGTGTTAGAGAGATTGCATGGGATATTTTAACGGGAGAAGTCCTTGTTATACTTATTCCTTCATTTTTAGGTGCAATCATAAAACCAAATAGGTCGAATTCAGGATAATTTTCAAAAATCTCCTTAAAATATTCATTGTAATTTTTATTTGCTTCTTCTGGTATTTTTAATCTTGCGACTCCACCCTCTTCTGCTATTAATACCCCATTTTCTCCACCACTTGCCAATTTCCATTCATTTGGAAATAGTTTATTTGCCCAGTGAAGTATGCTATATCTTAATGCATACCTACTAACCAGGATGTATTGTTTTCCGTCCCATTTTGTAATCTTCTTCAATTCTTGATAATTTCCTGCTCCCTGATCATAATTCAAAGAACCTCCATAAAAAACAATATCCATCACAATATATCTTCTTCCAGTGTTTTGATTATTTCCATTACTCATTTTGTTCGCCTTTGTAGGTAGACATTATTCCAATAATTATTGAGTATGCAAAATTTATAAATGTATCTTCTGGCATTATATCATAACTTTTATTTAGCATATTCCATAGTTTTTTAAAATCTTCTTTTGGTTTGTTAATTGATCTTAAAAGAAGATAAAAGAATTTATTTTGGTCGTTGTTTCTAACAGCTTCTAATAATTTATATACTAATTGTTGTTTATAATTATCTGATTCGTTTTTAAAAGCTTCTATACTAGCTTCCTTAACTTCTTCGATGCTTATTTTCAGATCTTTATCTCCAACTACTTTTTGCCAATATACTATTTGTTCTTGCTGTGGTTCACTCATTTTAACCACGTAACAAATTCATAATTAATATTAGTCCGTACATTATAAAGCTTTCGTTATTATTTATAATTTTATCGAATATCCATTCAGTTAGGTTTTTGTTTGCACATAATTCTTTTTTCTCATTCATGTTTTTTAATAAGATATTCAAAAACATGTTTTTATTTTTATTTTTTATCGCGTTAAATAATTCTCTTGCAATTCTTTTTCTTTTGTCTGGATCTTCTGAAATATGACGAATTAAGCTTGCAGTGAATGATGTAATCTTTATATCTTTTTTTATTTTATTAGTTAGCAATCTATATTTACCAAAATAATTTTCTGAGAAGATGTTCTTATTTTTTACTTCACTCTCCTCTTTAAATTTTAGAAGATTCGCTTCTATAATTAGAGAATAAAAGGAAGGTGACCATTCGAGAAAAACTTTTTCTTTTTCATTTAGAACTAGATGGAGATGATCTAAAATTATTGGATATAAAGGTTTTCCTTTAACGAATTCCTCAAGGAGCCAACAATATTGTTTGTATTTTTTATCTTGATCCTTTATTATTCTATACTTTATCTGTTTGTTTAAATTCTCTCTTATAGTATTATCCAAGATTATTGAAGCTTGAAGCTTTGGAATGCCAATATATTCCACGTCTTTTAATTCTTGATTATCAAGGCGCCTAAAAGAAATTATGTACATATTTTCTAAACTCCAAGAAGATTTATACTCTGTCATCAAGTTAATAATTTGCTGCCACGTAACCTTAAAAATTATATTCGGATCTCTAGATTTTTCTACCTTATTTTTATTAAATTTTAATCTTTTATTAACCAAATAAGAAAATTCTAGATCGTTTGAATAAAAGAAGATATTACCCATATTCTTATAATTCTCAAACGCGTATACAAAACAAAGCAAATAAACGAAAAGATATGGAAACCTATCTTTGAGAGAATCTATTGAAAGATGAGCATAAGTGATGTTTGGAAATTCATCTTCTGAGTGTAAAAATTTATTTATAGTTTTATCTATTTTTCTAAGTATTTTCTCATCTTTATAATTAAAGCTGATTGCGTTGTAAAAACTTTCTTTTTGCTTTAGGTTACCTAAAGAATTATTAAAGAATAAAAAATTTTTAAAAAAACTGCTATCAATAGGAAGTCTATAAAAATTACTTTCTTCTTCAGTAAATCTTTGTCCTTTTATAACATTCTCTTCCCATTCTTCTTTTAAAAAATTCATAAGGTCGATATGCTTTCTTTTTAACTTCTTGATCAATTCCTTTAACTTATTTGAAATATTTTCATTATTAAACTGGATCAATTCTTTTAAGTCCTTATATTCAAGCTTAGTTACTTCTTTCTTCTTATTCAAAATATTTTTTATTTCATCTTGATGCTTATTTTTAATCTCAATAAGAACTGTTTCTCTTTCATATATTTTCTGTAAGTATGTTTGAGTGTTTTTATAATCAAATTGCTTCTTTAGTCTATTACCCTTACTATATGCTTCATTTTTGTAAATTAATTGAGATTTCTTCTCAACCCACAAGTCTTTAAATAAATCACATATAAAAGTAAACCATACAAAATTAAATAATTCTTTAGTAGTGTGAAATTTTCTTTCTTCCAACTCATTTTTTAATTTCTTAACTAATTCTGGATTTACTTTAAGGTTTCTATCGAAAAGCCATTTATATAAGTAAGCAAAGGGAAAATATCCATAATAAACCTTTTCAGGTTCTTTATCAATTGTCTCTCGGAGTTCTTCCAAATCCCAACCATAAACTTCTTCCATTAAGTTAACAAACCCTAGAATACCGGCATCTATAAACCAGTTTCCTGTAAATTCTAGTTTTCCATTATTAATCTGGGTCATTTCAATCTCTTCCATCTTAAACTAAGGTTTTCTAATTTAAATTTTTCTAAATTATTATCGAGTGAATTGAATAAGGCGTTTGAAAAACTCTTAGCCAACTGTTCAGAAAAGAAGGATGCAATTTTCTCTTCTCTTTTCGTTTTATCATTTAAAACTTCTTCAAAATAAACAATATAAGATCTACTTCTTTTATCT
>JAWCDI010000080.1:0-4630 GCA_044343505.1 Candidatus Aenigmatarchaeota archaeon
AACGGTTTTGAATGTTGCCAAACTAACTTGAAAAGTGGTGAGAGTATATTGCTGGCAGCATGTTCGCTCTTACTCCACAACGCTATGTCTTGTGTTGAGTGAACTTTTGCATCGGTTAGCGATAAAACAAATTGTTTGTCATCCACTATACAAACTCTTCCTACCAAGTCCACATCTTTTTCATCTAAGAGCCTGATCTCAGCCACACTACTCAGTAATTTTATAGCCTCGCTTGCTTTTTCTTTACCACTCGTAGCTATTTTTATGCTAACCCCCCTTTCCTTAGCTTTTCTCAAACTTTCCAAGTGGTTTGTAGTCAACTCTATCAAACCTTCTGGTGTTGTGACTATTGCTATCTGTTTGTTAGCATCTCTAAACATTGATGCGAGTTGTTGTTGTAAGCTGTATTTTCCTTTGAGAGCTCCTGTCATCTCTTCGGGAGAAATAACTTTAAGACCGTGGGAAAAAATTTCATTGAGTTCTTTCATAACAGGACTAGATTTAAGCTCTTCGATTCTCTCTATCTTCTCCTTCATTTCTCCTTCTATTTTCGTTTTCACCCTTTCTAAAGCTTCTTGTGGTGGAATTGCAACGTATCTAAGAGGCTTTCCGGATTGAACCATCACAAAACCTTTTTCAGCCAAACTTTGCAAAACATCATAAGTCCTTGACCTTGGAACGTTTGCTATGGCCGAAAGCTCACCAGCAGTGCTCGTGCCCCTTGCAAGGAGAGCTACCCATAATTTCCTTTCATATAAGTTCAAACCTATACTACGCAAAGCCTCCATCGTTCTTGATGAAGCTAGCATCCGACTACCTCGTTTTAACTTTTTAGTGGTTTAATATTTAAGGTTTTATATATTAGTGTTGGTAAAAAAAAGATTTAAGTGTTTGGAATTTAAGCACCAAGATGAAAATTTTTAATACAAAAGATTAACCACTTTTTCCCTGACTTTCGAACAATCTTTTAATCCTATCCAAAGTATCGGCTTCTTCTGGAGATTTATCCGCAGTTCTATCTCTTATGAATCTTGGAAATCTTAGGGCAAAACCAGACTCGTAATTTGGTGATC
Source organism: Candidatus Aenigmatarchaeota archaeon (assembly GCA_044343505.1). Taxonomy (GTDB): domain Archaea; phylum Aenigmatarchaeota; class Aenigmatarchaeia; order CG10238-14; family SCSR01; genus JAVZGQ01. Next base: position 1,074 of record JAWCDI010000080.1, read on the forward strand.
TTTGAATTTCTTGATAACCAACCTCAATCACTATCTTTGGTTTAACTTTAACTGTTTTTCCCTTTTCTTCTACTATCAAAGGCTTCAACATTTCTGTCATCCTTTCATATTCTTCCTCCGTTAAGCCTGTTGACATCATCCCACATCTTAAAAGTTTTCCTGTATCGGGATCCCTACAAGCTAACTCAAAACTCGTCAACCATTTAGCTCTCGAGCCTTCTCCCCAACTAGCACCAACCACAACTAAATCCAAAGTTTCCATTATAGGTTTTATTTTATACCAACCACCGACATGTCTACCAAAAACATAAGGTGAATTTAATACTTTCAAAAAAATTCCTTCTTGCTTAGCATCTAAAGCTTCTTTGTAAAATCTTTCCAACTCTTTAACATCATCACTTATTATTTGTTTAGCCAGCTGGAATTTTCCTTCAACCACTTTCACTATTCTCTCAAGAATTTTTCTTCTTTCAAAGAAAGGTTTATCCAAAAGCATCTCTCCCTCAAGATAAAGTATATCAAACAAGTTTAGTTGAACTGGGATTTCTTTCACCATTTTTTCTATATCGTATTTCCTATGTATTCTCTGCGATAGTACTTGAAATGGTAAAGGTGAACCTGTCTTTGGGTTTATAGCCAATGCTTCCCCTTCAACTATACATTCCTTAGCTTTCAAAAATTTCCTACAAAGTTCGACCAGATCTGGAAACTGTTTAGTAACATCTTCCAATCTTCTCGTGAAAATCCAAATATCATCTCCTTTTTTATGAATTTCGGCTCTCATCCCATCGTACTTATACTCTGCTGAAACTTTCCCGAATTCTTTAACAACTTCCTCTATACTTTCCGCTTTTTCTCCCAGCATTACTTGTATCGGCCTTCCAAGCTCAACTTTCACCCTTCTTAAACCATCTATACCCTTTTCTTTCGCGATCTTAGCAACTTCTGAGAAATCTGATAATATGTTCCAAGCGTAATCAACTGCAGAAGTTGCCACTTCTTTATCCTCTTCTGCCAAGAAAGCTTGAACTATTGCATCCCTTATCAAACCTTCAGCAACTCCAACCCTTAATTCACCGAGTATAGTTCTAACTATGTACCTAGCTTCTTTTGGTTTTGCTGAAACCAGAAGCTCAACTATTAGGTTCAATTTTCTTTCTTGTGAACCTTCTCCTGTTATAGTTGCGAGCTTCCTCAAATTTTCAAAGACATTATCCACTGTTAATTTTTTCTTCAACAAAGTGACTTGCTTCTTCTCTTTAATAAGTTCCTCGGCCACTAAACCCAGATCTCCTAATTTCGCGAATTTCTTCTCAACTTCTTCAGGTTTGAAGCCTGTAGCTTTTGAAATAGCCCTTATCATCATTTGCGTCGCTATTCCGAGCTCTAACTGCATGTATTTAGGGTAAACTATACTCTGAACCAACAACACAACTTTAGGCAATTCCTCACTGCTAGCATTTTTAAAAAGTTCTGCCAGTATCTCAGTTTTCTTCAATTTTGATGAAACGTTTTCCAATTTTTCGTAATAATCTACTAAAACCGAATAATCCATCTCATCAACATTTTAATAGTCGCTCTTTCTATAATTATGTTTTATGGTTAGGAAAGAATGGCATTTCGGCTTATGTGAAAGTTGTCTTAAAAATTCTCATCAAGAGATAAAGATGATAAAGATTTCTTTAACTTCTGACGAAGGAAAAACTGTAGAAATGTGGTGCTGCCCTGTTTGTGGGGCAACCAAAAGACTTTAATTGTTCAAATCAGAAGTTTAAATAGAGAAAGATGAATATTTTTGACGCTATAGTCGGTAGAAAAGAAGTTGTTAAGTTTAAAAAAGATCTTGTTGATGATAAACTGATCGGTGTTATGTTGTACATGGCAACTCATGCTCATTCTGCTGGTGATATGCAAGAGTGGAACTTCATAGTTGTGAAAGATGAGGAGAAAAAGAGGAAGTTGTACGAAGCTGCATTAGAACATCGTCTACTCAAAGAAGCTCCTGTGGTTATCGTTGTTTGTGCTGATATAGGGAAAGCTAGTTTGAGATATCAAAAAAGGGGGGAAGTTTTTTACGCTATCCAAGATACAGCTGCAGCTACCATGCTCATATTAGTTACCGCAAACGCTTTGGGGTTAGGAGCTGTGTGGATAGGATCTTTTGATGAGGAAAAGGTGAGAGACGTGCTCTACATTCCTGATAACATCAGACCCGTTGCTATGGTAGCGGTTGGTTTTGTTGAAGAATTTGTTGAAAGAAAAGAAAGAATATCTTTCGATAACTTAACTTGGTGTGACGTTTACGGAAAAAAGTATGATATTTCCTATATTTTCCAACCCGGGGCAAAAAAAGAGGTTGAATTAAAACCTATCGGGAATTTGTTGGAAGATTGGATCAAGAAAATGAGGAAAAAATGATTAAACTGTTTTAAATTTAAAAACCATATTTATATTGTGAACGAAATGTGGAAAATAATTTTAAAATTCCTCTTCATATCTCTATTCCTAATTCCAGCCTGTGTTGTTGCTGTAGGAGTCGATGTAAGTTTAAGTAAAAACTCCTTAAGCATTTATACATCAGAAAACGAAACTTTGGAGATAACCGTAAAGAACATGCAAAATATTGTTGATAGCTTTTCGATTTCAGTTTTTCCACCCCATCCAGGAATCCTCACGTCCTTGGAAAAATATTATGTGACACTGAACCCAGGAGAAAGTGAAAAAGTGAAAATTCATTTCAAAATAGCTGAATGTTCTGAAGAAAAATCTTTTTATTTCTTCATAACAGTTGGGTCTTTAACTAATCGTGAGGTTTCCGATTCAGAGTTATTAATCTTAGATGTTATGAGAAGACATGGTATCTGTATTTATAGCTTCAATTTGAGTGAAACAAAAGTTTATCCAGGATCTAACATCTCGATAGAAGTAACCTTAATGAACCCTTCTGAAAGTGTATCTCAACCCGTTTATCTAGAAACCACAATACTCTTCAAAAATGAAATTATAAAGAAGTTTCAAAATTACGTAGAAGCTGTTGGGGGAAAAGGAATCGAAACAGTGAAAAATATTTTAGAAATAAGTAAATATCAAGATCCTGGAAAATACACCGTTGAAATTCTGCTGAAAGATAAGTATGGTTTGATTTTAACCAGAAAAGAAACGGAATTTGCTATTTTGACTTTAAACGCTAGTGAAAAAACAGAATTTTTACCTATCTCCAAAAAAATCAATTATGGTTTACTGTCACAAACCGTTGAAATAGTGGTGAGGAATGAAGGAAATGTCCCGATTGAAAATTTCTACTTATCAGAACGAATTCCAGTCTTCATGAAAGTTTTCTTCTTCCCATCAGAAAAACCAAATTTTGAAGAAACAAAAGAAAGTATGGTTATTTATTATTGGCACATACCTTACCTAGCTCCAGGATCTTCTTACACAATAAGCTATCAAATAAGCACTTTGAACGCTGTTTTAATAGCGATTGTTCTCATAATTGTGATAGTATACAGTTTTACTCGTACGTTCAGTATTCGTTTGATAAAAAGACATGTAGTTGA
>JAWCDI010000081.1:0-4584 GCA_044343505.1 Candidatus Aenigmatarchaeota archaeon
GCTGTATCCCAAGCGAGATTTTTTAACGAAATTGGAATTGATGCAGTTATTTTCACAAAAGTTGATGTTAATGAAAAGGGTGGATCTATTCTTTCCGTACTTCATGAACTTAAAAAACCTGTTCTGTTCTTGAGCTCGGGCCAAGGATATGAAAATTTAGAAAAATTCGATCCTCAAAAATTTGTTGATAATTTGTTAGAGATTTAATTTAAATATAACACTCAAATTATTGATTATGTTTGAAATTATAGGTAAAGGACTTTCCAGTATAATAAAAAGGTTGATATCTTCAACTAGTGTTGATAAAAAAAATGTTGAAGAATTGTTGAAAGATTTGAAGAAAGTGTTGCTACAAGCAGATGTAGAGGTGTATTTGGTTGAAGAGTTATTAGAGAAAATTAAGAAAAGGTGTTTAGAAGAGAAAATTCCAGCGGGTTTGACTTTACGCGAACATTTACTTAAAACAATTTATGAAGAACTAGTTAAACTTCTTGGAGAAAAACAAGCCAAATTGATTGGTAAGAAAAAAATAATGCTCGTCGGCCTCTTTGGTAGTGGTAAGACAACTTCGGCAGGTAAGCTCGCATATTACTTACAAAAACAAGGTTTTAAAACTGCGTTGGTTGGTTTGGATTACCACAGACCTGCTGCACCAGAGCAACTTCAACAAATAGCAAAAAATATCAACGTTCCTGTTCATGTCAGTGAAAGTAAAAATCCTTTTGTTGCTGCGATTGAAGGATTGAAAAAGTTTGAGAAATATGATGTAATAATCTTTGATACAGCAGGAAGAAATGCATTGGATAAAGAACTTGCCGAAGAACTCAAAAAACTTGGAGAATTGATAAAACCTGATGAAGTTATCTTAACCATACCTGCAGATCTCGGAAAAATTGCTAGATCTCAATCTGAAGAATTCAACAAGCTTGTTGGTATAACGGGTATATTCATAACGAAAATGGATGGTACAGCTAAAGGTGGTGGTGCGATCGCAGCTTGTTCAGTAACTAGAGCCAAAGTCAAATTTTTAGGTTTTGGTGAGCATTTGGAAGATTTAGAACCTTACGATCCTGAGAGATTCGTTTCAAGACTTTTGGGTTTAGGCGATTTACAGACTTTATTGGAAAAAGTGAAAGAAGTTGAGATAAAACCGGAGAAAGTTGAAAAAATAGTTGAAGGTAAATTCACGTTGCAAGATTTTGTAGAACAATTAGAATCGATAAGTAAAATTGGTCCGCTTAGTAAAATGGTTAGTATGATCCCTGGCTTGGGGATGAAGGTCCCGGAAGATGTCATCCAAAAACAAGAGGAAAAGATAAAACATTTCAAGTACATAATTCAATCCATGACTAAGCAAGAAAGGGAAAATCCAGAAATAATAAACGCTTCTAGAATAGCTAGGATAGCAAAAGGTAGCGGAAGACCTGAGAGTGAGGTCAGGGAGTTGCTCCATCAGTATGAACAAATGAAAAAAATGATGAAAATGTTTGGTGGGAAAGCTGGTTTAGAAAGGGGTGTTCTTGCAAAGATGATGAAACAGTTGGGTTTAAATTTATGAGGGAATTCATCCTTAAAGCATCTAAAGCTTTCACAACCCCTTTCAACTTGAACGATTTGTTCAACGCAGGTAGGATGGATTTGGTTTGTAGATGTATATCTAACGCTTTCTTCGTTTCAGAAGCTTTAAGGAAAGATGTGATTTTTCATGTTGTTCTTGAAGGTCCAAAAAGACCACCAAAACTGATGAGTTTCTTCGGTGAGGATTTGAAGAACATAAAGCCAGATGAAAGAAATATTGGAAGTATAATAAACCGGGCACTTGAATTGGGTTTAAAACTTGAAAAAGGGGAAATAATTGAAATATCGGACGGAATTTTCATATCAAAGAAAAGTTTCGAAGAATTGTTGAAAGAAAAATTAGGTAAAAAACAAATTCTTTACCTTCACCCAAAGGGTGTAGATATAAGGGAGTTTAATTTCGAAAAAGATTTTTGCTTCATCCTAGGCGACCATAGAGGTTTGCCGAAAAAGACTGAAAATTTGTTGGAAAGGATTGGTGCTGAAAGGGTTTCGGTCGGTAAAGTAACTTACTTATCTTCTCAAGTAATAGTGATATGTCACAATGAACTCGATAGAAGAAATTTATAACTTTTTGAATAATTATAAATTAAATGAAATTCAGAGTTTGGTTTCTATTTCCGATTTTAATCATTCTAATCATGTTAATCAGTTACATCTTCTTCACACCAAGAGATCTTTACAGAAATGATTGTAAAAAGAATTTAACAGTTAACCTTATGTTTGTGTATTCTTATGGTTGTCCTCATTGCAAAGCCGAGTTACTCAAGATTAAGAGTTTAAACTTGAGTAACGAGTTTTATATGGTGGATGCCAATGATGCAAGTTGTGAAAATATGATTAAACAATATTCCGATTACTTGATTTACCACAAGAATTCTAACATTCCCTCTAAAATCGGTTTAATGGTCCCGACAAAAATTTGTTTAAAAAACAATAAAACTCATGTTGGTGAAATGGAGGAAGAAGAGCTTAAGCAATTTTATGAATCTTGTGTTAACAAAACGTAAATAAAAGAGATTATAAATTGATAAGTATGATTTACGTCGTAGGACATAAAGCACCTGACACGGATAGTGTATGCTCGGCAATAGTTTACGCTGGTTTGAAAGGTTTTAAGCCAGTCGTGGCTGGAGAAATAAACGAAGAAACTAAGTATGTTCTAGATTACTTTAAAGTACCAATTCCTGAAAAAATAGAAAATGCTAGTGGGAAAACTCTTGTTCTTGTCGATCATAATGAGCCTTCTCAAAGAGTTGATGGTGCTGAAAAAATAATCGCAATAATCGATCATCATAAAATGAACTTCAATTATCCAGAGCCAATTTTCGTGCACGTAGAGCCTGTTGGTAGCACAGCCACGATTATAGCAAAAATGTTTCTAGAGGAAATAAAGAAGGATGAAACTTATTCTGGTTTGTTACTTGCTGCAATTTTATCAGATACTGTTGTTTTCAAATCACCAACAACTACTGAAGATGACAGGAAAATCGCAGAAGAATTGGCAAAAGTGGCAAAAATTCCAGATATGATTAAATTCGGTATTGAGATAAAAAAAGTTAAAACAAACATAAAAAATAGGGAGATTCCGGATATAATACTTGAAGATTTTAAGGATTATGAATTTTTTGGAAAGAAAGTCGGGATAGGGCAAGTTGAAGTTGTTGATTTAGAAGAAGTGGAAGAAAGGAAAGGAGAAATATTAGATTTTCTAAAAAAGCTTAAAGAAGATAGGGGTTATGAAATAGTCCTCTTCATGGCAACTGACATAATGAAAGAAGGTACTGAATTGTATTTCGTTGGGAATCATATCATAGTGGAAAAAGCATTTGGTTTTAAACTTGAAGGGAACTCGATTTGGCTTCCAGGAGTGATGTCGAGGAAGAAACAAGTTGTTCCTGGAATAGAAAAAGCTTGTTCAGAAAATTACTAATTTTTTCAATTTTATTTAAAGCTAAAATAGTGATAAGATGAAGTTGGAAGAAAAAATCGTTGAAACTTTGAAGTTGGGCTTCATCTGTGATTCGTGTCTTGGAAGGATTTGTGGGAATTTATTGAGTGGTTTTTCCAACATGGAAAGGGGTAAAATTTTGAGGAGCTACATGGCCTTTCTCCTAGATTCTGGAGAAAAAATAGAAGTTGATATGAGCAATTTTTTTGGAATAAAGTTTAAGAACTTTAGAATAGAAACAAAAAAACCTGAGAAATGTAAGATATGCCAGAATTTTTTTACAGAAGAAATCGAAACTTGGGTAAAAAAAATTGTAGAAGAAGTGAAAGGGATAGAGTTTGAAACTTTTCTTATAGGATCTATACCGAGAGATGAAATGTTGAGGGAAGAAGAAAAGCTTTTTGAGAGAATAGGGATAGAATTTGTTGAATCCATAAAGAGTGAAATAAATAGGGAAATTGGCAAGAAAGTAGAAAAAGCTACTGGTAAAAAATTCTCATCCAAAAACCCAGATTTAACCTTGATAGTAAACTTGAAAACTGGTAAAATAAAGAAAGAGATAAGGAGTTTGTTCATATATGGTGAATATAAAAAGTTTGCGAGAAATATACCACAATCCAAGTGGTTATGTCCCAAATGTAAAGGTAAAGGCTGCACTTCTTGTGAAGGTACGGGTAAACTTTATCCAACATCGATTCAAGAAATAATAGAAAAACCTTTCCTCAAACTCACCAAAGCAAAAAAAACATCTTTTCATTGTTCGGGAAGAGAAGATATAGACGCCAGATGTCTTGACGGAAGACCTTTTGTGATAGAAATAATAAAACCTATCAAGAGGAAAATTGATCTAAAAAAAGTGGAAAGGAAGATAAACAAGTCGAAGAAAGTAAAAGTAAAGCTCTTTGGGTTTGTGGATAAGAGGTTTGTTGTTAAGATAAAGGGTGAAAAATTTGATAAGACTTACTTGGCTGAAGTTGAATTTGAGAATGAATTGGATAAAAATAGGATTAGAGATTTGAAAAAATTGGAAGGTATGATTATATCTCAGAGAACAC
>JAWCDI010000082.1:0-4485 GCA_044343505.1 Candidatus Aenigmatarchaeota archaeon
TGAACGTGTCGGTTTTGATACACAAAAACCCGAAGCCCTATTAAAGCGTATCATCCTTGCCTCATCCAATCCCGGAGACATTGTTGCCGACTTCTTCTGTGGCTCAGGCACAACTTTAGCAGTTGCAGAAAAATTAGGCAGGCGATGGATTGGCTGCGATTTATCAAAATATGCTATCCATATCACAAGAAAAAGGTTATTGGATATACATAATTCAAAGGACTTGCAAAATGAAGGTAAAAAATATGGTAAACCAGCAAGACCTTTTGAACTATGGAATATTGGAAATTATGAGACAATTTATTGGCAAAAAAGATTAGATGAATACCTCAATTTTATGCTTAAACTTTACCAAGCACAACCATTAACTGGTTTTAAATACTTGCATGGAAAGAAAGGTAATAGAATAGTTCACATTGGACCTTTAAATGCTCCTGTAACAATGGATGAAGTTGAAAAAGTCGTTTTAGAATGCAGAGCAAATGGCTTTAACAAAGCTGATATTTTAGGTTGGGAATGGGCTTACGAAGTAAATGAATTAGCAAAAGAATTTGCTAAGAAAAATGGGGTTGACTTAAAATTAATCCAAATCCCGTCGATAAATGAAATTAAAGCTGCTTTAACTGGTTTCGATTTAAAATTATTGAAAATTCCAGAGCAAGTTGTAGAAAAAGAAGTATTGCCATATATAAGATTCCATGAAGTAGCTTATTTAGAATTAGAGCCGAAGGTTAAAGGTAAAGAAGTGATTTTAAAGATAACAGATTTTCAACTCCCGCCATCAAAAGAATTGGATGAAATCAAAGATAAGATAAAAGGATTTTCTGATTTGATTGATTATTGGTCGGTAGATTGGGATTATGATGGTACTACATTTAGAAATCAATGGCAATCTTACAGAACTAAAAAGAATACTAAAGTGGAATTAGAAGCTAAACACACTTATAAAGAAAAAGGTAAGTACAGAGTCATGGTTAAAGTTGTTGATGTTTTTGGAAATGATACAAACAAAGTTATAGAGGTTGAAGTAAAATGAATCCTACAGACATACTACATCCTAAACAAAGAGAGCCTAGCAAAGCTTATTTAGTAAATAAATTGAGAGAAGCAGTATATTCCTGGAGAGAACAAGGATATCCAGGAACAACAGAAACTACTAAAAGACTTTTAGAATTTTGGTTCGAAGAAGATCATTTAATTAAAGATAACGAACCTTTTCAATTCTGGTTTTGTCAAAGAGAAGCAATAGAAACTTTAATTTATGTTTATGAAGTTCTTAAAAAAAGAAAATTCATTGAAATGGCTCAAGAATTTGGCTCTGGTCCAATTGGAATGTATCATCCCGAGTTTGATAAATATCCATTATATGCTTTTAAAATGGCGACTGGTAGCGGAAAAACTTTCGTGATGGCTTTTGCAATAATTTGGAGTTATTTTAATTATTTGAAAGAAAATAAACAAGAATATACCTCTAAGTTTCTACTGATCGCACCAAATGTAATAGTTTATGAAAGGTTAAAAAGAGATTTCGAAGATGGAGAAATATTTAAACAATATCCTTTTATTCCAGAAGAATGGAAAAAAGAATTCGATCTTAAAGTGATTTTGCGTGAAGATCCAATAAATATTATTCCAGAAAATGTTTTGTTTTTAACAAACATACAACAATTACAAGAGAGGAAAAAACAAACTACTGACATTGAGGATATTTTAAAATTAGGAGAACCAGTTTTAAAAGATAAACTTAAAGAGGAAAATAGAATCAAACAAGTTATTTTGTCGTGTCCAAATTTGATGATCCTAAAAGATGAAGCACACCATATATATCACGTAGAAAAAGCGTGGAAAAAAATTCTTCTAAATTTACATGAAAACTTAAAAAACACCCATAAATTTGGAATAAATATGGAATTGGATTTCTCAGCAACACCCAAAACAGAAACTGGAGCTTTCTTCCCTTGGATAATAGTTGATTTCTCTTTGAAAGAGGCGATAGAAATGAACATTCTCAAGAGACCATTAAAGGGAAAAGTTGGTAGAGCTAAGGAAATAGCCTCTACCAAAGCTCATGAAAAATACCGCGCTTGGATAGATGCTGGTGTTAGAAGATGGCGAGACTATAAGCAAAAATTACAGAAGCTAAATAAAAGACCGATTTTATTTATCATGTGTGAAAACACCGATGCAGCCAATGATGTTTATGATTATTTGAATTCTGTTACAGATCTAAAAGGAAAAGTACTATTAATTCATACAAATCTTCAAGGGGAAGTGATCGGTGGAACTAGTGATATCCTTAAAGATATTCCACAGAAAGAGCTAATCGATAAAGTTAGAGAAATAGCAAAGAATATTGATGAACCAGATCCCAGGAAAAATCCATATGAAGTAATTGTTAGCGTTTTAATGTTAAACGAGGGGTGGGATGTAAGAAATGTCACAATTGTAGTTGGTTTAAGATCTTATACTTCTAAACGAAAAGTGCTACCGGAACAGGTTATAGGCAGAGGACTTAGAAAAATGTTTCCAGACCAGCCAGTTGGAAATGCACGTAATCTTATTAACATGCTTGAAGTAATAGGACCTCCTGGATTAACTAATATACTAGAAAAATTGGAAGAAGAGGAAAAAATTAAATTCGATACCTTTGACGTATCCGAACCAATTAATATTACTACTATATTTGCGGATGAGAATAAACTAAAATTCGATTTCTCTCTCCCAATAATTTCGCCTAGAATAGAAAGAAAACAACTTGATATAAATAGAATAAATTTTTCTTCATTTAAAAAAGGTAATTTTGAACTTGGAAATAAGATTATTAAAACCCATTACATAGCAGAGGATATTATTAATAAAGTTGTAGTAATAGAAAAAGAATGGACATTACCAGTACCTAAAGACACAAATTCTGTAATTTCTTACTATACCCAGAAAATATTAAAAGAACTTAAATTACCAATAACAACAAATTTTTCATTACTATACCCAATTGTCAAAAGATATGTCAGAGATAGATTATTTAAAAATAAAGTAAAACTAGATGACCCTAGAGTATTATATGTTTTAAGTGAACCAGAAACTGAAGAATTTATACTCAAATTGTTTATTGATAATCTGAGAAATCTAACATTTAGGTCAGAAGAACCAAAATTGATTGAAAAAAGAGCCTTAAAAGAAACCAAACCATTTCCTTGGTCAAGACAGGTATTTCCAGCAAATAAAACTGTTTTTAATTATATACCTTGTGAGAATGAACTTGAGCTTAAATTTGCAAAATTTTTGGATTATGCAAACGATGTTTTATCTTTTATTAAAATAGTACCTCAAATTGGTTTTTTCATAGAATACATTTCTGACAGTGGACATTTGAGATTATACTATCCAGATTTTATAGTAAAAACTAAAAAGAAAGAGTATTTCTTAATCGAAACAAAAGGTTTGATTGATATCGATGTTCCAAAAAAGGATGAAAGAGCTAAGCAATGGTGTCGGGATGTATCTAAGTTAACTGGCGAAAAATGGAATTTTATTAGAATTGATCAACAACTTTTCTTAAAACGTCATTATTCGAAATTTTATGAGTTAGTTAAATCAAAGTTAAATAAATTAAACCAACTTTAAATATCTCAAGAAAAAACTCTGAAATGATTAAAATGAAAATGCCTCGAGAATCATCTCGCCGCTTTTTGTGAGCTCCACGTAGATTCTTCTTCCTATCTTTTCGCTTTTCAGAAAATTATTTTCTACGAGCTTGTTTATGTAATAATTAAATTTGGATCTGGTTGGCTTATCGAATATTTCTCTAGCTCTTATCGCTAGCTCTGATATTGAAATTCTTTTGAATTCTTTTACTTTCTTTAAGATTTTTAATTCTATAGAAGATGTTTGTGATATAGGAAGCAATGGTATCTCTACTATACTTCTTCCTCCATAGGAAATAAATCTATCTTCTTTTTTGAAAATCTCATCATATCTTTCTGGATGAACATAATAAGCTTTACATCCTGTTAAAGAAGCTGCAAATATTGCTGCAGAAGTTGCTACATGAGACCCAGAAGAAATATTTACAAATATCTCATTACCTTCTTCTTTTTTTATAATTTTAATAATATTTTTGAAGCAATCTATATAATCATCATAAATAATAGGCACTAGCTCTATCTCAAAGAATTTACTAAACTTCTTTTTTGTCATTACTGCTGCATTCCTTGTCTTTTCATTAATCCAAGCTTCAATCTTTTCATTTGTTTTGGATGGAATTAAAATATAAACCTTATCTGCTCCCAAGCGAATACATCCCCATATAGCTCTTTCTTTATCCCAACCCGAAATTATTATATGCACTTTTTTAGAATTCACTTGCATAATTTTAGAATTTACTTGCATAAAATTAATCTTAAAAAGAATAATTTAAATCATTCGAAATCCAATATATCAAAACTTTCAAAAAATTTTTGAATTTTCAAAAAGACAAAAGTTAAA
>JAWCDI010000083.1:0-4451 GCA_044343505.1 Candidatus Aenigmatarchaeota archaeon
AGCAGCCTCACTCCAGGCTTAACCTCTCTCTCAGCTCTACGCTTAACTCTCTCAGCTATATCCCCAGCAGCAAGGTACTTCCTAACTACTGACTCATCCAACCCCTACATCCACTACAAAGTAAAACCAAGCAAGCAAAAAAGCTACGGAAGAACCCAACTCAAGCCAGCAGCGAAACAAGGAGAAAACCTACCAACTCAGTCCCCACAGAAGCAATCGAAAAGAAGAGTGAAGCCGGGCTAAGCTAGAGGAGAACCCATACCGGGTCAGGCGGGGATTCTAAGCATCACACATCAACAGCGGCAGATCTCCTCATCCCCAAGCAAGCGACAAACCACTCGCATCAGCCCTGCGCGAGCTCCTCACCACTCCGACCTTTCGAGCTTCATCACTTTCAGTCTTTTCTAGTTACTTTCTGTCTTGTGACTTCTTTGACTGAGCTTTTTAAGCTTTTCACCCAGGTCTGGAAAGTTCATGAAACCTAGTTAGGGGCTGGATGCCTGGGTTCTCGGCTAACACCTTACCGAAGCATGGAGCAGACCATAAGCGATGCGAACAGGAATTACACGAAAAACTATGAAGTGACGATAGTGAATACGCCAGACATCATGTGGAGGATGATGGAGGAGCAGAGCTACTTAGAGGAGATCAGAGAACTACTAACCGAACTGGGGAGCGGAGTAGAGTGAAAAAGAGACCTAGCACCAAAGCTGAAGTAAGTCGTCGAAAAGTACGTGAGGATAAGCTGTCTATAGCTAACCTCATAAGATGCCTATAGTGGTCCCTACTTCAGAATTCTAGCCGTATATCTTTACTCCCTCTTCCACCTAGAGGGCACGCTCCTCGAACATCTCTAGCTTTATCGAGGACGGAGTACGAGACTAGGGACACATTAGACATACGGGCAGGAGTTATGGGAGAACGGGAATCACGGTTAGAATCCCACTCTCGATATTAGAGAAAATAAGGAAGAAACACAACATAGACGCAGGGTAGACAAAGACTATCCCCTAAATCTCTTAAGAGATCATAGTTACATAAGTACTAGGATTGAGAAAATATGTGCCGGAGGACCTATGTTTAAAGCTATAAAAAGTGAAGGAATGGATACCGTGAATCATCCCGCATCTAAAGGGAGCTAATAGATTTCCGAGACAAGAATTACAGGAAACAATTAGAAAAACTTGAAGGTCTACCAAGTTTGAGCTCCTAGTTAGCGTGTAGAGAACACTGGTGAAGCAATCAGAAAGGACTGAAAGGGTGTTTGTTGTTCTTTAGTAGAGAGTTGCTTCGCAATTAGCATATATGGAGGAACTGCGTGCCCAAGTGAACATATGAGAGCAGTTGTGATGACCATTATTGCTTTAATGGTGTTTATTGTTCTTGTTGCTCCTGTAAGCCTCAGGGTGGTAGTTGTCAAAGTAGTAGCGATTGTTGTTCCTACTATTTAGATGGAAGTACTTGCTATTATTTATCCACTTGTAGTAATGGTAAATGCAGTTTTAATACTTGTAACATACAATGCCAAGTAGGAATTTCATATTTAGTCAAGGATAGCCTTTGTACTTACTTAGGGTGTAATGGAGGAACAGCGCATGAGTGTAATAGTAATAATTGCGGGAAGAGTATTGATTGTGGTGGAACAACCTACTATTGTGTTTATGAGTCATCACAATGGGTATGGAAAGATAGCAAACCATCTGGTTTTTGCTGCTCCGATTCAGATTGTTCTTCAGGACAAATATGTAATACATCAAATTATAGATGTATAAATGTTTGTAAGCCAGGACAATGTGTGAATTATCGTGGTGAATGTGTTGATAGTGGAAATTTTGGAGATGCTGATAATCCAAGACCAGGTGAAAGATGTAGTAAAGAATATTGTGATAATGGAAATTGGAAATGGTGTTCTTGTTGGGTCATCGGTGAATGGTGTAGCGTGGTCGGAGCTTATTATAGCGCTTCTGAGTCGTTAACTGAAGCTTGTAAGGCTATTGAAAATTGTGGAACAAATAAGTATTATACGTGTATATGCCAGGGCTGCTATTTCTCTTCAGATTGTGCCCCTTGTTCTAATAATGTAAAACCAATATGTGATAATGGGGTGTGTAAATGTAAACCTTGTGAAAAGAGTTCTGACTGTGAAGATCAGTATTGTTGTAAGTATGAGATTGATAGAACAAATAATGAATGTGTAAGTAAAGGAACTATTTATGATTATGGTGGAAAAAGTTATTTGTGCACTTAAACTAGTTTTAGAAATCTATATCTTGCTTTGTGGGTAATATAGCTATGAATTTTAATGGTCTCCCTGAAGTATCATAACCATAGATAAATTCATGAATCATTTTTCCAGGAGCATATCTTCCAGCTGGGAGTGAATCAAGTAAATATTTAGGAACCACTCCAGCCATTGCTTCATGGTAAAATGGGTTAGAAGGGTCCTTAACTAAAATTTCTGTTCCAGCATAACCTAAGGCTTTTGCATACAATATATATAAATAGGGATAATACTGATGAGGAATGTGTATTTTAGCTTTACCATCTAGGTGAACTAAACCACCAGAAAATCTTAAACCCAAATCTGTTATCACATCGCTTGCAAGTTTTGGATCATAATTGGTTAGAAACTCTTTTTCTGTGTTCTTAAAGTCAGGATATATCTGACTTATTTTTATCCCATCAGTCCACATCTCTCTTCCAATTTCATAATCACTCATTTCCCATGCCCAAAACCATGGAATTTCTTTCGGTTCATAGCTTCTCCATTCTTTATCAGTATAAGCTTTTATTATTCTATCAATAAGTTTTCCTTCGAATCTTCCCCATTTTCCTCCATTCCATACTAAGTTTAGATTATCCAACAAAGTTTTTCTTCCATATTCAACTGACCATGGCATATCACCTGAGCCAAGCCATCTATTTTCTCCAGTTTTTGCATTAAATTCAGTAAACTTGCGATGATATTGGCAAGCATATATTATCATTCTATCTTCCATTGAAGGAAACCACTCTTTCATCTTTGTTCCATTGAGTAAAGGTAATAAAGGAAAAGTTATTTCTGTTCCATTTACCACAATCTTTTTTGTTGGTAAGAATAGGAAATAATAGTCCATATCTGGCTTAACATAAATTAATCTTACAGTTTGATTTGCAGGATCAAATCCCAGAATATCGTACAAAATAAAATTCCTTTGTCTATGCAATCCTTGAATAAATTCTGGATTTGAATGAGGACTTTTAAGGTAATCTATTAAATAGGGACTTTGTTTTAAATCAATTCCAAGCGTGTAAATTAATATTGGTATTTCATTTTCGTCGCCCCATAATTTAACGTTGTATTCTTTTCCCCTTATCCAAATGGGAAGGAAGTTAAAAAGCTCTTGGCTAACTTCTGGACTAGCTTCATCAGTCTTAAGCAAATAAGAAAAGGCTTCTAAGTCTTCGGGTAATCCTCTCCATAAAGCTGCGGAGAAATTTCCAGGTATATAAATACTTCCTCTATTTTTTAAGTTATAGATTCCAATTTTTTCTATAAGGTCAAAAGTTTTTGAGGCGATTGGTATTTTGCTAAAAATTCTGTAATCTCTTTCTATTTGATCCAAAAGCTGGTACGCTAAGTTTTTTGGAATTGCACTTCCATTCAAGTTGGCAATTCTAAGTATTTTTATTAGTTCGTTTAATTTTCCATTTTCAAAAATTTCTCTAACAAGTTTACTTGAATCAAAAAGATTCAAACAAAGTTTTTTATCGAATTCAGGAGGAAGCCATGCTTCAAACTTATCTCTTAAAGAGAGCTTAATTTCTCCTTTTAAAGAAGAAGTTAAATTGTATCTATCTTTCGCTTTAATTGAAAATTCTAGATCTTGTAAAGTTGAAATATTTGCATGATATTTGTTATCATACTTAATTAAAGGTATTTTTGTTCCGTTTAATAATTCAATGTAAGCTTCTATTGGGCTATCATCTAATATTTCAGCACAAATTTTGTACTCGCCCAAGGAAATTTTTTCTATATTTAAATTTCTTATTTCCGGTGCTTCTAAGTTAGAATAAAAGCTTATTTCTTTTTCTATTTTATTTCCAAACTTATCTGAAACGATAACATAGCCAATCAATTTTCCTTCTTCATTTGAAATAGAAGAAGGATCAAAGCCTTTTTCATAAACAACCGTTCCATTGCCATAATCTTTTACTAGAGGTAGTTCAATTGAAGTTTTGTTTAAATTTAAGATTGCAAAGTCGGAAGGATTTTTTTCATTGACTAAAATAGAAATTTTTTGATATTCTCCTTTACCTAATTTTTCTTTATACTCTATAGATTTTATTTCCGGTGCTTCTAAGTTAGAATAAAAGCTTATTTCTTTTTCTATTTTATTTCCAAACTTATCTGAAACGATAACATAGCCAATCAATTTTCCTTCTTCATTTGAAATAGAAGAAGGATCAAA
>JAWCDI010000084.1:0-4440 GCA_044343505.1 Candidatus Aenigmatarchaeota archaeon
ATCCACATACTGGACATACTTGAGTTTTAAGTTGCTCATGCATTGTTTTCTCGTTTTCATTCAATTTCCCATGAATCTTCAAGATGGTTTCATCTATGTCTCTCCCAGACAAATGAACATAGACGCTTGCCATTTTGCTGTCTTTTGTCCAACCGAAGTATTGCTTCATTTGAGCTTCTGTTAGAAAATTTGCAAGGTCTGTAGCTCTAGAATGACGAAACATGTGCGGGTTTACTTTCTTTTTAATTCCAGCTCTTTTTGCTATTTTTCTAAGTCTTGCATTTAAACAATGATACTTAATTTGTTTAGCGTGATTTTTGCTTCCAATGCTTACCCATAATGGAGACTCGGGATCATTTTTACAAGGATGATGTTCTAACCAGTTTGATAAATGCGGAACTGATGAAACTAGTCTAATTCTTCTTGAACCCGTTTTACCGTGAACAATTATTATAACCCCTTTATCATCGAACTGAACGTTTTTAATCTTTAACCCAAGAAGTTCTCCAACTCTGCAACCACTTTCCCATAAAACTGATATTATAGCTTTGTCCCTAACGTTGTAACAAGCTTTTATTAATTTTTGAATATCCTCTTTGTTCAAAAGTTCTTCTGGAAGTTTTTCCTTACTTGTTTTGAAAGAAGTCTTTAACCATTTTATTCTTCTATCATCGCCATCCAACCACTTAAAAAACTTCTTTATTACCTTCTTATGGTCTAGTTTTGTTTGTTCACTATAATCCATCTGACTTATTTCTTTTACAAGTTTTTTGATATCGTCTTCACCCATTTCATCAAAATTTTTGTTGACCCATCTGGCTATGTTCCAAAGACGGTTCATGTAAAATAAAACTCTTGCAACGCTTAATCCTTCAGCAAAACAATCATCATGAAATTTCATGATAAGTTTTTTATTGGTTTCGGAAATTTTCTCAGAATTTTTGATAGTTTCCACTATTCTTTTTAACCTTTGATTGAGGTCGTAGATTTCTTCCATATTCCCACTTTTTGCTCTAGGGTTTATCCTTAGAGTTTATCCCTTAATAATAATATACAGTTAAATATAAATTTTTATCGCTTAAGACTAAATCATAGGGTTAAACTTATGAGCAAAGAAGTAAAGGAAAAGATTCTTAAGGAACTTGAAAAAGTCTTTCCTTGCGATCTTTCGATAACTGAAATTGCCCAAAAAGTTGGAATTTCTGATATAACAGCATCAAAATATGTAAATGTACTTCAAGCCGAAGGTAGAATTGAAGTGGCACGAAAGATAGGCAACGCTATTTTATATCGTTTAAAAAAGTAGATACACTAGTTTTGCTTCTTCATAAAATGTCTTCTGCGCTTAAGTCCTTACAGGTTAACCATCTGACCGTATCCTTTAACTCTTCCGTGTATTCTAGGATCGCAGTTATATATTTTGCAATCAAAGATTTCTTTGAGTATTCCCTTGCCTCATCGTAACCTAAAGAATTAAAATGTTCTTTTAAATATTTGTTTATTTCATACTCGCAAGATATTGTAAGATAAACGAAAGGGTCACTAAACTTTAAAACACGTAGACATTTTTGGATTAGATTTGAGCAACGATTTTCGTTGACTGAATCCTTTATGCACCAGCATAACTTCGCGCAAAGGATCGCTGAAGAAATCGCATTAAAATAATTTCCTCTTTTAAATTCTTCTAGAGACTCTTCAAAAGCTCTTTCAATCCCTGTTTTACATAATAACTCATGCGCTTCCCATAACTTTAATTTTTCACATAACTCTTGGCACTCTAGTAACTGTTCATAAAAACTTAGCAGTCGATTAGCAGACAAACTGTTTCTAGCGTTTTCATGTTTAACCACTATAATCTTCTTCGCAACTCTTTCCCATTCATCATTCATTTTCGTTCTCTCGTATGACTTGAGTGCTTTTCGAAGGTATAGGACTTTCAAATTTTCGTTTTGAGTACAAGTGTCCGCTTTTTCCTCATAATATTTAGCAATTTTTAACAAATACCTCGACATACTTTTCTCGAAATTTATAAACGTACATATTTTGGTTAAACTATCCCATGCAAAAACATCAAAATCCGAACCCATTTGTGAAACTTTTTTAAAAAACCACTTTAGACCCTTACGCATCTTATACTGAATTTTATCTTTTTCTTCATGTGTAAACCAAGGAAAGATTCTTTCTAAATTATCTAATGCATAAAGCGTTTCTTCCTTTTTTTGATTCAAAAGTTCGTCGATGTCGTGGAAAATTTTATCAACAAACCACTCTCTTCTCTTGTCTGTAGTCTGCAACAAAAGATATCTTACGATCTCGAAATATTCATCCTTAAAAATTCCCAAACTGATAACAACATTATCGTCATATATATCTTGTAAAAAAAGATCTATTGCTTTATTGATATGGTTCATTCCTTGACTTTGTCTATTAAGTTTTTCTATTTCGATTTTGCCCGCGGTGAAGTATGAGATTGAAGCGTAAGAATAATTATACTCTGAAGCTAATTTTTCAGCATACTTCAATCTTATTTCAACTGTTTTCTCCCAATACTTTTTCTCATCGGTAATAGTGGCCAATACCGAATAAGCTAACAACGCATAGGAAGCATCGGGTGCATACTTCTCCAAGTCCATAAGAATATTTTGGGCTATGTCTTTCGCGTCAAAGTAAAGGGACTGAAGGAATAATAGAAGTATGTTGTAGCATGCGTATTCCATCATTCCCGTGCTTATCGTGGTCTTTATAATTTTGGAAAAGTCTTCATATTTCTCAGAAAGAATTTGATATATGCTAGAAATTGGAAATTCAGAAACTAATTCAAACCCTTTCTGAGTCGGAACTAATGAAAGTTTCAAGAGTCCTTTTTGTTTAGTTTTTATTCTCTGAATTAAATTATATTTCTCTAACTTCTTTATCGAATCATAAGTCGTTGTTTTTTTTGGAATCTTTACTTCCTTGAAAAAAGGCAACTTCCTTTGAACTAATTCATGCAGATAGTTCATTAGCTCTTTTCCATTAGGGGCTCTATTTTTTTCTTGATTAAACTTAACTATAGCATAAAGGATAATTCTATCAACATTTTTTAGCCTTAATTCCCACATCCTTAGTTTTTCTCCTGTAATTATGTATTAAGTAATCCAGTAGATTGGTTATCTCTTGGTATACTTTTATCTTTTTACGAAATTCATCTATTATCATAGGAGGAGAATGAAAAATTTCGACTAATACTGCATCATAAATGCTACTATCCGTAAAAGTCCCATAGTTTACGCTTAAAACTGTTGGTGTGTATTTCTTAAGTATTTTTCTCATTCTTTTGTTAAAAACAAAAGCATAAAGCTCAAGGACTGGTAGAAGATACAGGTCTCTTTGCTCAAATGGAGTATCGTGTAGCTCCAATATAAAATCCGCGTTTAACTGCATGAGTTTTTCTTTTAACCACTTTCTTTTCTCTTTAAGGTAAGATCTTGTAAGAGAAATAGAGTAAGGACTTAGAGGTTCCGCTTCCGTTTTTTCATACTCTTCTTTCTCTGGTTTATAACCGTCATATCTTAAGACCACAACATTTTCCAGTCAAAAATTTCTGGGTTTGCAGTCTTAATCATCTCCCCAACTTCATAAGCTAACTCATCGTAATCTACTCCATAAACCAATAATCCTTTGCTTTTCTTGTTTTCTCGCATATTAAAAATTGAAACGAAAAATTTTAAATAACCTACACTTGCGCATTCCGGATATTTTCCGAAATTTCGGAAAAAAAGTCTAACTATTCCGGAAATTAGAGAAGAATACGGCGAGAAATAGGTGAAAAATATGTCAACCAAAATTGCAACAGAAAGGAATCGCAGAATCCCTCTAGAAGACCCTGAAGTTGTGGTTGAAGACTCTGGGGTCTTTATGGATGCTATCATAAACGGAGTTCCTGAACCTACCCAAGGAACAATATTCGCAAGGTTCAGACGTGGCTTAGCTAAGCGCATGAGCGTTGGAGGGTCAAGCGCTCAATTAGCTGCGGCTGAAATGAAAGAAATTGTTGCCTCATGGAGTCCTCAGGATCAACCCGCGGTGTTCGACTTAGTCAAAACAGCTATGCAGTGCGTTGCTTCTCCTCAACCAGACAATTCAGACATCGTGTTGGCTTCACTCCTTCTAGGAAAACCTCCTGTAGTTGTTAGAGGTGGGCAGCAATGAACAACAGTGAAAGAATGAGAATTAAACTAATGAGTGCTTGGGACAAGTCAATAGTCTTCAGTCCTCACGGAATAAGAAGCTTCGGTAGCGAAATGACCGAAGTTGATGCCCCAACTCCAGAATTGCCTTGGGAAATGGAAGGAATCAAGGGGATTGTTGAAAGTCTCAGCAATATCCACATAGCTACAAGAACTCATGAAACAGCTTACATCGCGCAACTAGCAGCTTTGTTGATAACACCCCCTATAC
>JAWCDI010000085.1:0-4432 GCA_044343505.1 Candidatus Aenigmatarchaeota archaeon
TTAAAAATTTTGTTTTTGGAACTGAAGAAAAAACAGAAGAGGAAAAAGCAAAAGAAGTTGAAGAATTGGCTCAAAAATTAAGAGATTCAAGGCTTAACTTTGAAAAGCGGTGGCTTTTAGTTGATAGATTTTTAGCAGGAAATCATTTTGAAATTTGGAAACCGGCCACAAATGAAATTGGAAAAGTTGTATTCCCAAAGGGTTTAAATGTAAGACCAATTCATTATACAATTAGGGTGGCAGAGGGGATAATGAATACTTTATTAGCAGCAGATCCGCAATGGAAAGTTTTTTCACGAGGAACGGCTCAAATTCAAGACGAAAAAGAAAGAAAAAAGAAAATTCAGGCGGCAAGAATTGTTGGTAGATATTTGGAAAATTTATATGATTCAGAAAATATCAGGGAAAAACTATCAGAAATGGTCTGGAACGGAATTAAATGGGGATTTGGTATTTTGGAGGTTTATTTTGAAAACGGAAAGCCAAAAGTGAGAGCAGTTGATAATTTTGATATTTTATTTGATCCACTTGTAAAAGATATTCAAGATTCACCAATCATTATTAAAGAAGTTGCAGTTGAGAAAGATTTTATTGAAAAAAACGAGGCTTACAACGAAAATAGATTTAATCTGAAAGAAGAAGATAAAATTTCAGGTTCATCTTTTAAAGAAGTAAGAGCAAAAGAAAAATTTGGTTCAAAAATAAGTGAAAATAAAGTTTTAATCAGAGAATGCTGGAGATTAAATCCCGATGGTGGTTGGGACGTAATGCACGTCTGTCAAGGGAAAATTTTATTTGAAGAACATTACGATTTTAAAAGGCCGCCATTTGTTTCTTGGTCATTTTTACCAGAACCGCTTTTACAAACTTCTTTTGTCGAAAGAATGATTCCTTTAAATAGGGCGTTAGATATTACTTTAGCCCAAATTGAGGCTTGGTGCAGAACGGTGGCGATTGGAAGAATGATAAAACAAGAATCAGTTAATGTTGAAAGGATTTTGGGAGAACACGGCGAAATTATTAATGTCAATGGTCCTTTAAATTCAATTCAATGGTTGCCACATCCTGAAATTGGCGGAACAATTTTTAACTTTTTAAACGAATTAAAATCTTTAATGGGAGAGACAGCAGCAGCAACAGCAGCAATGGGAAGAGTGCCAAGAGGAGCAAAAGTAGGTTATAAATTAATTGAAAGTTTAAAATCAGCAGAAGTATCTTCAATTCAGCATGGAGTGAGAAAATTAGAAGGGACATTAGAAAGATTAGCAGAAACGATTTTAATGGTTTTGTATTACTTTGGCACAATGCCAATTGAAGTTATCACAAAAGAAGGAAGTTTTGAAATTGTTTCAAAACAATTTTCATCAAATTTCACAAATGCAATTCCAGTTTCAGATGATGATTTTGGAATAGATGTCCAAATTGAATCTGGTTTGGCTTATACTACAGAAGCAAAAAGAGCATTAGCAATTGAATTAGCAAAAGCGAAATTATTAGATAGAAAAGCAGCGTTGGAAATTTTAGGAATTGGTGGAGATATTGATGAAATAGTTGAAAGAACTTTGGCAGAAATGGAAAAAGAAGAAAAAATAAAAAGCGGAAAGGTAAGAACGCTTTTGGATACCGAAGATTATCAAGCTTTGCCAGATGAAACAAAAAGATTAATTTTACAACAATTATTACAACAAACAGAATAACGGATCAAATAAAAAATATGCCAATAAAAGATGAAATTGAAAAAGAATTTAAAGAAGCGCCAGAGGAAATGGAAAAAGGAGAAGAAAAAGAGATAAGGCCAAAAGAAGAGAAAATTGAAGGAGAACCAAAAAAAGTTGAAATTCCTTCAGAGTTGAGATTGGCAATAGAAAAATTTCCTGAGATAAAGAATATAAAAGTTGACGAACTTTATAATGCAGAAGTTAGTTTAAGAGTAAAAGAAGTCAACGAAGATCAAGCGGTTTTTGAAATAAAAAATTTTAGATTACGCGAAAAGAAAAAGACGCCAGAAGAAATTGAAAGAGATTCTGAAGGTTCTTATAAAGTAAGAGAATAAAAAATATGGCTGGCGAAACTTTTAAACAAGAAAGAGAAGGATTAAGACAAATTCAACCCCTTGAAGTGAAAATAGTAGAAGGAGGAGGTGGAGGTCCAGAAGTAGTTGGAATTAAAGATATTATTGGTGAACAAATCAATCCAGCAAGAGAGGATGGGAATTTAGCCCTTATTAAGACAGACACAAGCAATTTAGATGTTCCTTTATCAACAAGAGCACCAAAGCCAAGTCATATTTCTGTTTCACAAAGTCTAACTGCTGATCAAAATACATCAGGATTAACCTTAAGTTTAGATTTGGATGGAAGAAAAAGTTTCTCAGTTTTAATCGATTTGCCAAACGATGATTCAGCAGAGGCCTGGATTTATACATCAGATGATAATGTTGATTTTGATATTTTGGATATTGTTTCATTCAAGAGGAAATATTTTGGATGCTATAATACAAATTTTCGTTATACAAAGGTCGAGGTTCCCACAACGGGAATTCAAATTAAAGCTAAATTAACAGCAATATGAATGAACAAAATAGCATTATCAGAGACCCAATATTATTGAGAGGTGCCAGAGTTGGACTAAGAACTGAGGTTCTTTCTGATGGAGCTTTGGTTGTTCAAGGACCTTGGAATTATAATCCTCTTGGAGCATATGGTTCTTTACTTGTAGCAACAAACTTTGATGCAAGTAGAACTTTTACTAACCTTACCACAACAGCCTTGGCAGCAGGTGCAAGTTATACTTCTGGAGTTACAGATTCACTAAGCTATATTTCCTGGGGAATTTTTGTTAGGACTGACCAGCCGATGGCTATAGAAATTCAAGAAAGTTATGATGGTGCAACCTTTGCCAGGAGTCATGTTCACTATATTGGAGAAGGACCTGGTAGAACAATTCATGCTTTCATAATCTTTCAACTTGCTCATAGATATTTTAGAGTTGTAGCAACGAATTTAGGTTATGCAACTCAAACAACCTTTAGGCTTGATAGGGTAAGCATAGCTACACCATCCCCATTTTTCATCTCTCACCAACTTGCTACTGTTGAAAGAACAACTACTGCTTTAGCAGCAAATGCAACTTATACCTCGAGAACCTATTGTGCACAGAATTTAGATTCAGTTGGATTTTATGTCTATGCTGACCAGGCAGGAACAGTTTATTATGACGAATCTTTTGATGGTTCAACCTGGAGAGCGGTTAAATCAGTAAGTGTTGCTGCTGGAACTCCTTTAAGTGATTCTTATGTTCCTCAAGGACATTTTGTCAGGTTGAGATATGTTAATGGGGCTACTGCTCAAACCGCATTTGATTTTACGATTAATGTTAAAAACAAGAGTTAAAGTTAGTTAAAGAAGGGTGATAGAATTTCACCAAATCACAAGATAAAGGTCGCAAGAATTTATCCCTTTAAAAACTAGACAGCAGTTGTAGGTGATGGATTATGTTATGTGAAAACTGAAGATGGAGCAGAATATTTATATTATGCAAGACAATCCGGAACTGAGTTTTGGAGAACTCTGATATTCTTTTAAAATAAAAAGGATCGTATAAACTAAAAGAATAACCATGCCATACAAAATTGAAAAAAGAGGAAATAAATATGTCGTGGTAAACAAGAAAACAGGAAAAGTAAAAGGAACGCATTCATCCCGAGAGAAAGCATTAAGACAAATGCGTTTATTATATGGCATTGAGCATGGATGGACACCGACATTTTCAAAAAGAGCCTTGACAAAAGCAGTAAAAGGAAAGTAAAATAAAAAAAAGAGCGAAAAAGTAATTATCGGGTTGGAATAGAATAGGCTCTTGACAAAAATTTTTAGCAGAGTAAAATAAAATAAAGACAATTGAATAAAATTTAAAGGATACAGATCACGTTCTGTATCCTGTCTACGCACGCAAAAAGAGCGTGCTTTATTTTGTTCAAGGACTTTTAAACGTAAAATAAAGCGAAAAAGACTATTTTTTAGGAGAGTTGCGGCGAGAAAGATATTGATAGAGAAGGAAATATAAAAAAGTAGGAATAAGAAGAAAATAATCTGGAATATTAAATTTATTTGCGAAATAAAAGAGTAAAACAATAAACACAAAACCCGGTATAAAGCGTTTTATTTGGATCATTAGTTAAATATTAACAAAATCTAAAAATTAAATCAATATGAACGAATATTCAAAAAGTGCCATTTCAAGAGCATTAAAGAAAATCATAACACCCACCAATATAGGAACGGCAATTGGAGGATTAGTTGGATTAGCTACTCCGTGGCCAGGAGATGAACCTTTTTTGGCAGCCCTCGGAAGAATTGCTGGAAGAACAATTGGAGGAATGATGGGGGGACGTTTATTAACAAAACCAACTCCAGCTTATAGTGAATCTCCT
>JAWCDI010000086.1:0-4321 GCA_044343505.1 Candidatus Aenigmatarchaeota archaeon
AAAAATTTTCGATGTTAATTTTATTTTCATAAGATTTTATTTCAATTTCCTTCATTAAATAAAAATTAAACTCTCTTTCGTTTCCTTCCCCCATCATACATACTTCTGAAATATTTTTTTCTAAAAGAATTAAGAAGTTCTTAAGGAAAGATTCTTCCAGGAAAATTTCTATATTTTTCTTTAAATTTAAATAAACTCCTACCAAAGCTAGGAGAAAGGAAACTGAAATTGCAAGAATTAGGAGAAATTCCAAGGAAATTTGTCCCTTAACTGCAAATTCCCCCCACACAGCTTCCGCTCTCACATTCCCAACTATAAGTACATATTTCTCCTGCTTTTTTTCTTCCAACTTCTTTAGATTCGTTAATTTTCTCAAAAATTTGTTGTTGCGTTGAGCCTATTTCTTCAGTTGTCTTTTTTGCAGTTTCCTGTAGCTTTGAAGCAACTATAAGAACTAAGGCAAGTAATATTGCGAGAATTATTATTAGTTCGATAGAAATTTGTCCTTTCATGAAATAAAATAAAAATAGAATTTTTATTTCTTTCCTTTTATTACTTTATTTATTCCTTTATCTTAGCTTTATCTTAGCCTAATAACATCCATATTCATTGGAACTATTACTTCAGATTTTGTTATTTTACTTAAGTATTTTGCCAAATCATCACTTTTTTCTCCTTCACCATGCATAAGGAATATTTTTTGGGGTTCTGATTTTAAATTTTTTACAAAAGCAATTAATTGTCTTCTATCACTATGTCCTGAGTAACCCTCACAAGTTTCAACCCTCATTTTTATTTTTATTGATTTTAATTTCCCATCTTCTTCTACAGCAACTTCTTTATCCCCCCTTTGTATTTTTCTTCCCAAAGTATTAACCCCTTGATACCCTACAAATATTAAAGTATTTTTTTCATCTTCTGCTAAAAGTTTTAAGTATTCTACAGAAGGTCCTCCAGTTAGCATTCCGCTTGGTGCTAAAATTACACAGCTTTCTTCACAAATTTCTTCTCTATCTTTTTTAACGGTTTCAAAAATCTTAGATTCAAAAGGACTTTTATTTGATAGAATTGCTTTCTTTACACTTTTCTTTAAATATTCTGGATAAACTGTGTGAATTGCTGTTGCTTCCATTACCATTCCATCTAAATAAACTTTAGTATCTATTTCACCTTTCCTACTTAAATCGTCCAAAACTAACATTACTTCCTGCGCTCTTCCTACGGAAAAAACAGGTATTAAAACTTTCCCACCTTTCGATAAAGTTTCTTTTATTAAATTTGCAAGTTTTAAATCTGCTTCTGCTCTTGAAGGCATTATATCTTCTCTACCACTATAAGTACTTTCCATAAACAATGTATCAGCTCTTAGAAAGTTTACTTCGGCAGAATCAAAAAGTTTTGTTCCGCCGAACTTAAAGTCTCCCGTATAAATTAAATTGTGAAGACCATTCGATACGTGTAAATGAACTATAGAACTACCTAATATGTGCCCAGCATTGTAAAAAGTTAATTTTACTTCTGAAGTTATATCAGTAACTTCATGGTATTCTCTAGTTATTATATGAGAAGCCATTTTTTGAACATCTTTCTCTGAATATAAAGGTTCTTTTCCAGCTTTTTTTGCAACTTTTATAAAATCAAGGCAAAGGAGTATTATTAAATCTCTAGTTGGAGGAGTACAATAAACTGGGCCATTATATCCTTTTGAAAATAAGTATGGTATAAAGCCACAGTGGTCTAAGTGGGCATGCGAAACTACTATAGCATCTATTTTCTCGACCGGTACACTCATCTCCGATAAATAAGGATATGCGTCCTCTGGGATTGTTGTATCAGAGTTTAGGCCGCAGTCTATCATTATTCTTTCGTTTGCTGTTTGGAGGATCATACAACTTCTACCAACTTCTCTAAAACCACCTAACATATAGGATTTTATCCAAGAAACTTTTTCTTGTTGAGCGTAAATTCTTTTTGATACTTTTGATAAGAATTTTTTTCTTTCTTCGGATTCGTTGTAAATTGAGGCTCTTATTGCTGATTCGATTTCTGAGCGTATCGTGGGGGTTCTAATTATTTTTGGGATCCAATTTGTTTTTGAAATTATCGTTTTTAGGTTAATTCCTTTTTTTCCGATCGCGAGACCGGGCTTTAAACAATCTATCCAAACTTCATGAAAAGATGGTATGAATTTTATGCTCGTGAGGCCGGCTTCTTTTGGGATTGTTTCTTCTATAATTTTTTTCGCGTCTTCAGGGTTTAGTAATTCTTCGCTAGTTGCTCTAACTATAACTTTTTTCTTTAGTTCAGTTGCTAAATTTTTTATTTGAATTTCGTTTTCGTAAATTTTTTTCGCGTTTTTTACGTATATTACTAAATCTGGCCCTTCGAATTCTACTTTTTCAAGTACGCATTCTGGTGGTAATAAACTTTTTATTTTCTCTACCAAATCGCTGTTCATAAAAATCGCTTTATTTGATGATTATATGAACGCAAAAAACATAAAATAAATTTTATTTTTATTTCATCTTAATCTTTCTTTTTCTTATTCTTTCTTTTTCTTTATATATTTACTAAGCTCTTCTTCAGAAATCTTTCTTGAACCTTTTTTTGTTATTACTAAAATATCCACATCCCCTCCAGAAAAAACATCTCTTTTCTTTGCAGCACTTATAGCTTTTATCGCAAGAGGAATATTTTCTTCTACGGACCTTAAAGAATATTCTGAATCAAGCACGGCTTGTGCAAGCGGCCAGCCACTGCCTCCGAACGCAGTGTAATCTTTAATTCTCGTTATACCACCATATACGTCTAAAGCAAAAAGTTTAACCCCCTCCTCATCCACGCCACCTAAAATTATAATTGACATAAAAGGAATCATTTTATATTGAAACATTAAATTCGATAACAAACTTGCAGCAGCTTCTGGACTCATTACTTTATTGTTTGAAATTCTGTACAATCTAGCTTCTACTTCTAATATTTTAGCTAAAGCTCTCAAATCTGCACTTAGTCCTGCTCCTGCCATCCCCACAAATTCATTTATTTTGTATATTTTCTCAGCTTCTTCGCTGACTATGTATCCTGCCACTTCTCTCTTTTCAGAAGCTAATATTAATCCATCTTTACAAACTATTCCTAAAGTTGTTGTTCCTTTCATTACTTTATCTTCAATATCTTTCATCCTACCACAATTAGTGCCTCAAATATATTAAAACTAAATTTATTTAAATCTTTCCAAGACTGGCCAAGACAGAGCCGCGATTCTTAGCTACTTTTCTTTCCAATATAAATTCTTGGCGTTCCTCCCAATTCACCAAGCTTCACATCAAGTTTGCATTCAGCAAAAATTTTATTTAACTCAGCAAGCGTATAATTCCTAACTTGAACATTTTCTAAATTTTCATTTTCTGGAAACTTAAAAATTTCGAACTTCTTAAGTAAAGCTTCAAGGTTTACTTCGTAAGCTTCTATCTCGAGAGGAATTTTCTGCTTTTGCTTTTCAATTTCTCCTAAAATATCTATTCCTATTCTGTGTTTTTGTTTTAAAAACGTTGCTATCCTTGAAAAATCATTTCTAGTTTCTGACAAAACTTTTTCAATAGTACTAGAAAATTCTTTTTTAAAAATAATGAAGAAAGAATCTACTAAAAATCCTACGTATCCTTCTACTTCGTTTTCTTTTATTTTATCAGAAATGATACTTGATACCAATCTAAATATTTTTTTAGATTCTTTCTCACCATAATCTTTAGTATATTCTTGTATTCCGTTTATTTCAACTTTTATCATTCTATATTCTTCACTATTTAAATTTATTATATTCCTTAACCTTTCAAAATCCGGAAGGTCAATCAAAGGATCAAAATTTTGTCTAGCTAAGTAAACGTCAACAAGTGTTTTTAATTCAATGGGATCAAAAGGTTTTTTTATATAGTAATCTGCACCGTATTGAATCCCAAAAAATCTATTTACAACAGGATCCGCGGCCGAAACTATTATTATAATAGTGTCCTTATTTTCTTTTTTTATTTTTTTGCATACTTCTAGTCCGTTTAATCCAGGAAGCATAAGATCAAGAATGACTAAATCTGGTTTCATTTTTTCAAATTCTTCTATTGCTTCTTCACCAGTTTTTACTTCCTTTCTTTCGTATTCTTGGAGAGTTAAACTAATGAGCTTTAATATATTTTCATCATCTTCAACTATTAGTATTTTCTTTGGGCTCTTTTGAATTAAATACCAATACTCTAAACCGCCAACCACTACATTTCTTATTTTTCCTTCTTTCTTCAAGTTTTCAAGATAGGGTAATAGTTCATTT
>JAWCDI010000087.1:0-4300 GCA_044343505.1 Candidatus Aenigmatarchaeota archaeon
AGAAGGTCCTACCCATAAACAATCTGTAAATTCATCGGTTTTTCCTATAATATCTCTAATTAGTGTACACTTTGAATTATAACCATAGCAATTAATTTTACTATAAGAGCTTCCACCTAAGTTATTTGTTATTTGCTTTACTTCTGATGAAGAATCCCAATAAGTTTTTAGAAATATTAGTTTATTCCCTGCAGAAGAATTCGCGCCTAAAAATATTGGAATAGAAGATTTATCGTTAGTAAGTAGATTTTCTGCCTGGTCATAAACCTGGATGCTAATGTTTTTAAATCCAACATCGCTACCAGAATCGAATATTGAGGAGAATTCTAGTGGAGGCTCATACGCTTCGATAGGTGGACAAGACGTTGGAATATACTCTATTTCTTTTTCTGCAACTTTTTCATTAAACTTTAGAGAAGTTTTTCTAATACCACTTTTTTCTTGATTATATACATCTATATCTCTGACTTTAGCCGATATAACTATAGGTTCATTGGTTATAACTACTTGCTTTGGATGCGTTTTTATTTTTTCACCTTTATAATTATAGTAATAGTCTGGATAAAGACCTATAGAATAGAAATATTCCTCGGCCTCTATATTTGTTAGCATTGATGTGTAGTTTAAATCTAGTATGGTTGGTTTTCTTTTATCTATACAGAATATTGAATAGTTTATAGAATTTATGTTACCTACTTTATCTTCAGCATAATAACAAAGTTTTTTTATACATACTGAATTGTCTTCACAAGATATTTGTATAGTGGTAGGATTGTCTGAACTACTTATATATCCAGTATTTCCACAATCTTCATTATAATTAACAATTCTGTAATAAATTTTATCACAGCCAGCCCCTGAATCAGAACACTTAATATTTACATTTATATTACTAGAATACCATTTATTCGACAAAGTTGTTACTTCAATTTCTGGAGGTTTAGAGTCTAAGTAAAAATTATAACTTGTTAGGTATTCAAATCCCAGATAATCGCTCTTTATGTATCCTATAGCGCATGGATTTATATTACTTCCAGAATTTGGACATATATACGATGGTGCATCACAAACAGCATTTATATAGTAGAATTCTATTTTAAAGTTATTATTTTTAAGATAATCTGCATAAAAGACATTATTAGTGGTTTCACTTCCTGACGATGCCCAACCTACAGGACAACTATACTTTATTCCAGATTTTTTGTCCGAACGTAAAAGTTCATTTTGAGATGTTTTCCACTCATCAGGTGGATTACAGTTAGCGTAATAGTTATGGATTAATTGATAGGGTACGTTACCAACTTTAACCCAACCTACAATACCCGGTATTATATTTGTAGTTACGCCATTGCTACATTCCGCAATAACTCCTTGTGAGACACTAAAACTAACAATGGTATTTGTACCTATATAATACGTATTTCCTATGAGTATGTATTTACCATTAACATTTATACTTATAGTAGGTGTTTGATTTAGCGCTCCTCCATGTCTACACGGTGAATCTAATCTGCAATCTGAAACATCTATGGTTTTAATTTTTATTTCATTATTATTAATTTTTACGTATATATCAACTCTACCCTTTATGTCAGGAAATAATCTACCACAATAGTTTATTCCTCCCAAATTCCAACCTATATCACCTGACGAAAAATTACATTCTGGATTTAATACGTATAGGTTACCCATGTAATCTCTGACTATAATATCTCCTTTTATATCTCTTTCTTCTTTTGACGCACAAGATGAGAAGTTAATACCGACACCGAAATAACTATTGGGACAGACATAGGATAAGTCACTTGGATAAAAAACAAACTCTCTAATTATATTATTATCTTTGTTTAGGGTAAAATCCTTTTCGGCATACATCTCATTTTTTGTTGCAGTTATATTGACTTTATATTTTCCACTATCTTTATTTGTAAAAACTTGAAATTCGCAAGAAAAACTGTATGTTTTTATATCTTCCTCATTTCTAAAAAATTTTTTTATTTTACCGATTAAAGCCTCTATTTCACTTTCGGAGATTTTAGCTTTGCAAATTACAGTTCCATTAGGATGAAATACCTTTATTAGATAATCACCTTCACAGTTTTTAGTAGAAAAGTTTATACTTGCGGCGATAGTATTTGGACAATTGTTATCTAACTTGTCTAGAGATAGCGTAAAATTCAAATCAAAAATTTCACACTGTTCGTTAGAGTCTGATTCAACTATAAATAGTAGCATATAGAATAGGAAACAAAAAGAAAATAATATAAAATTTGAAAAATTTAGATTTTTTGGGTTTAGTTTCTTCATAATAAATATTATCTATTTATTATTCTCTTATTCCTTTTATATATGATGATTATTAGAATGACTGAAATAACTAAGAGTATAAATACCGCTACAAAAATTAAATGTCTATCGTATTGGGAATTCGCCACAAATATTCCAAAATTTTTTTGCAATCTATCGTTATAGACAAAAAACGTCTTACTTATATTCTTATCAGATACTATTATTTTAAGCCTTTCAAAGGCATCTTTAAATTCTAATATACTATCTTTATCCATGTCTCCAGAAAATAGAATAGAATCTTTTTCATTAAAAATTACGACATGAGATACAAAGTAACTATCGTCTGTTCTATATATCTTTAATTGCAAGGTATCATTTATCCATAAATATTTTATTTCATAGTCATATGGAAAATTGCTGCTAACATAATTTTTCAAGTTAAAGATTGTACATTCTTCGTCGTACTTTGTTTTTGCACATATCGAGAAAGTGTCAATTCTTTTGTTTAAACTCTCTGAAGAGAAAATAAATACGTCGTAAATTTTTTCTGGCGACTTTAGCTCCTTAATAATTTGTGTCCATTTTTTAGCAATATTATTATTTTCGTCCTTTATAAAAACTTCTAATTCAACATTTTCTACACTTGGTCTCGTATAATGATCGGGAGAAGCTCCAACTCTTATATATACATTAAATTTCTTAGATAAATCCAAATCCGAAACAACTATCTTTCTTATTTTTACTGTCTCTCCTAAAACAACAACTCTACTTCTATATAGTGAAAGTGTTCTTTCATAATCATCTTTAATTCTAATAAGTATAGCATAGGCATCGGGCTTTGAGGGTGCTTGAAAATCTACAGTATAAATGTTTCTACCTTCGTTTATTTTGATAGAAATTTTTTTATAGTAAAAAGGTGTATAGATACCAGTTAAACAGTTAATATCATCCCATTTACAAACAAGAATTTCTAAATAACCATTAAGATTCTGATTAGATTCTACATATATGTTGCCTACAATCCTTTCAGAAATATTTACTGGAAAACCTACAGGTCCTTTATAACCATTGAACTCTGTTAATGTTCTTAAAATTCTTATATCTCTTTTGTTTGAAGAATAAACGTTCATCAATTCCCATGAGGTTCCCCTTACTCCTCCGTGATGAAAAATAAAGTGAATACCAAATGATGGTGTTAAATGATCTGACAAGTAAATATCTATTCTATATACACCTTCACTCAACTCGACTTTAAATTCTTTTTTTACGTTAATTTTTTCATACGCGTTCAAATATATATCTTTCACTACAAACTCCTCAACTATATTTTCACATTCATAAAATTGTGTTGGATAATGTGGCGAGATATCGTCACAATACTGCTTAACTACATCAATAATAACTCTTTGCTCCGGTAGCGGATATTCTTCCATGTTGTAAATATCTAGATCAACGTAAAGTGTTTTGCTTTCTATCGAATATTTTACAGAATTTATTTTTACATGAGTATTATGATACGGACTTTCGACCTTAGAAATAGAAACAAATGAAAAAATAGAAATACATAACAATAGAATTAATAGTATTGTCCTATTTATCTCCATAAATTTAAGAGTCAACTTAAATATTTATTTTTATTCTAACCTAAATCTACTAAAACCAGCAATCCCACCAAAAGACAGAAATTGCTGTCCTTCTGAAGTTCTAGAGGAAACTATATAAACTTTTGTATTGAATTTTTTAGCAATTTCTAAAATCATATCAAAATAATTCTCAAAATTTTCGATTTCCATTTCATTAGAACAATTTTCACATTTTTTATCAAAGTTATCTAAGAAAGCTTCTATGGTTTTTTTATTTCCACAATACTTACAAATAAGCTCTATTTTACCAAAGTTAAAATCTTCCGAAATTATTAACTCTTCTAACGCTCCATTTTCCAAATATCTAAGAACATCTTTTACTCCATAAACAATATTACTCTGCATTTTACTAACAGCTTCAAAAAATT
>JAWCDI010000088.1:0-4288 GCA_044343505.1 Candidatus Aenigmatarchaeota archaeon
TTTTATCCATCGCAGTTTATCATTTTTATTGTATTTTCAGTTTCTTGTTTAAGTAAATAAATCATTTCTTCAACAGTTCTTAAAGTTAATTCATTCACGAGCGCGTTATTGTTTGCATTAATTTGAAGAGCAACAAGACAAACCTTTATACTCTTTCTTATTTCCTTTATATATTTCGGATATTCTTGAATTATTTTATCACGTATTTCGTTTACTTTTTCACTATTGATGTTAAGTGTTCGCATTATATTTTCAAACACTATACTTTTCGATTCATTTTTTGACGTCTCATGTATTTTACTTATTTTTTCACATTCTTCAAAAAAATTCTTAGTTATGAAAGACTTGACATTTTTTAGATAGGGTTCAACCAAAATACGAGCAATAGCTTTTGGAAGAGAGTGCGATAAATCGCTTTTATCTATTACTAACGTTATTTTCTTTATCTTTTTTTCTTCTTTTTCATATTTCATGTTTTCACTTCATCCATCATAGCGCATCTCTTTTATCGTTTCAAGAATAATTTGGCTAAGTAAAGAAATTACTTCTTCCACAGTTCTTTTCGTCAGTAAGTTTCTAAGTTCTTCATTATTTTGAAGTTGGAAGAAGCTTAAGAACATTGTTACTCCTTCCTTTATAGATCCTACTTTTTCAACTAATTTACTTACAAATTCTATCTCTTTTTCATCGCATTGGTTCGCATCAAAATTTCCTTCTAGAATTTCGTAGGATATTTGTTTTGCCCTATCGGCAACAGCCCCAAAATACTTTTCCATACCTTTTGCTATGAAGAGTCTACATTCATGTTCAGAAAATCCGCAAATTTTACTCATTTTCTTACTTTCTTCAACTATCATTTCTTTTACAGATGATTTGATAGCTTGGATATGAGGTTCTATGGTTACTCGTGCTAGTTCTTTTGGGGCTGTGGTTAGTAAATCATTTTTACTAATTTTCAATTTAAATTTTATTTTCATTTCATCTTTTGCCACATTTTAATATAAATCTTCGATTATTTAAATCTTTGGTTTCTGGTTTTTTGGTCACGGTTATAAATTTCGCACCATGTAGTTATTAAAAAGTTCATATCCAAATTTTCTATAATAATTTCTGACCCCAACGCCACTTATTATATAAATTTTTTTGTATCCATGTTTTTCAGATATTTTTTCGGCTTCAGCCAAAAGTTTTCTTCCAAGACCCTTATGCTGTATTTTATCTTCTTCACTATTCCCTATTTCTACCTCAGGACCATACACATGAAGTTCTCTAATGAATGATATTTCATTTTCGTAAGGAAGTCTAAGCCTACAAATTGCGAAAACTACATCTTTTGAATTTACAAAAGATAGAAAAACTTCTTTTCCACCATTTGCGTCATATTCAATTTTTTCAATTCTTAAATTTTCCATTTCTCTATCTTCTTCTTTTGCAAATCCAAATTCTCTACATCTTATACAATTGCATCGCACGTCTCTTTTTTCCATTTCTTTTTTTACTACATTTCTTAAGTCTATTCTTATTGTTCCAGCTATTAAATAATTCGGTGAAATTTCCCTCATTACCCTCATTATCCTACAATACTTCGGGACTCTTTTCTTTAACTCTATCAAAAGGTTTATGAGTTCCTCTTCACTGTAAGGTTTATATTCAGAATTTGCATAAAGTTTTTCAAGTCCTGATCCTTTTACTACTTGACAAGGGTAAATTTTTAGACCATCAGGCCTAAAATTTTCATCTTCAAAAATTTCTTCAAATTTTTCTATATCTTTTTCGAAATTTGATCCAGGAAGACCTGGCATTACATGATATATTATTTTAAATCCACTATCTCTCAAATTCTTCGTTGCAACTTTTACATCATTCACAGTATGTCCTCTATTTAAAATTTTATATACTTCATCGTCTAAGATTTGTACGCCAAGCTCACATCTAGTAGCTCCAAAGTCCAACATTCTTTTTACTTCTTTTTCTCCACAAAAGTCAGGTCTTGTTTCTATGCATAGACCAACACATCTATGTTTGGAATTTTCATTAATTCTCTTTGCTTCTTCTAAATTTTTCGATTCTTTTCCATTTAATGAATCATAACATTTTTTTATGAAATAGTATTGATAATCTACGGGATACGATAAAAACGTACCCCCAATTATTATAAGTTCAACTTTTTCATTTGGATGGCCCATTGCTTCGAATGCTTTTAACCTAGCTTTAACTTGTAAGTACGGGTCATAATTTAACATTTTCGCACGCATTATGGCAGGACTTTCTGGTGTATAACTTTGTGGAACGTTCAATTCTGTTAAACTTGGACAGTAGAGGCATGCACCGTGAGGACATTTTCTTGGTTCAACAACAACAGCGATTGGGCTAACACCACTTATTGTCCTAGTCGGTTTTTTCATTTTTCCACTACAAACAAAATGTTTTCATCAAAAAACCCACTAGTCTTTTTTATTTTGAAATATTTTTCCAATATTTTTTTTAATTCCCACCAATCGTATAAGTAATAATATCTAAAATAAATTTTTCCCTTTCTTTTCCAAGGAATTAACGTTTCCTTTGGTTTGAAGACAAAATCAAGATGCGAAAAAGAATATTTATTCCATACTATTATTAATCCTTTTCCATTGTTTTTTAGAACTCTTTTCATTTCTTTAATTGCTTTTTCTCCGTCTTCTTTGTTTAAATGATGGAGCATTGCGATACAAATTAAATAATCAAAGGTCTCACTTGGAAACTGAAGTCTAGTCGCATTTCCAACTTTAAAATTCCCTTTTAAATTCAATTTTTTAAATTTATCTTTTGCAACTTCTATCATTTTTTTACTAAAATCTATTCCGTAGCATTCAAAACCTAATTTTGCAAAAGGTATTAAGTTCCTCCCATTTCCGCAGCCAACGTCGAGAACTTTACCCACATTTTCTTTATTCTCTTCTACAAATTCTATAACTTCTTTTAAAGGTTGACTTCTCCAATTTGACCACCCTTCTGCTATTTCATCCCACACTTTTCTTTGTTCTTTTTCATCGTATTTCATGGATTTAGTTTGGAGGGTAAGATTTTTATATTTTTAAATAAATTGCCTTATGCAAAAGCAAAGAGAAAAAAAACTATTAATAATAGATCATCACGTGCCAGATTTAAATTTAAATAAATTTAAAGACGTAAAGTTGGAAGATGCTATTAGATTTTTGGGTTCGATAAATAAAGAAGATAAAATCGGACTTCTTTATCATAAGGACGGAGACGGAGTGTGCAGTGGGGTACTAATTTACAAACTATTAAATTTAACGGGGCTAAGAATTAAATTGAGAAGAGCGTGCGATCCCGCTCTTTCAAAAAAAATTATCGAAGAAATAAAGGATTTGAATGTGTTAATTGCTTGTGATTTGCCGCTCGATCAAAGGATAAAAGATAAAACTTTGGAAGGATGGGAAGATGCATATTGTGTTCATATTAATTCAAGATTTATGAACGTAGAACAACCGTCAAAATACTGCGCTACTATTTTAGCCTATAACCTATTTTCGGCACATTCGCACCTAAGCTTGCAAAAGTGGGAGTGGCTAATTTATGGGGCTCTTTGCGATTTTAGCAATTACATAAACTTAAAAGTTAACGATAAGGCTTTTTTATTCGAGAAAATAATTACTTCCTACGCCCACGCAGGAAAAAATCCTGACTTGATTTTTGATGCGTTGGTAGTAGCCGACGAGATCGATGAAATAATTGAGGGTAAGAACTTATTTTCTTATACGGTTCTAAGGGAATTGGAAGAGATAAACGAGGAAAAAGATAAACTTTTAATGGATGTAAAGGAAAGTATAAACTCTGGAAAACCTACAGGTAAAGTGAAGGATATTGTAACGTTGGGATCCGGAGAGAAAATGGCCGTGATTTTAGAAGTGGAAACCGACAAATCGATTCTCTCCGATGTAATTAATGTAATTAGTATAGAAAGGAAAGATGATTTAATAGTTTTTATTAAGGAGAAGGATAAAGGAGAAAATAAAGAAGTAGAAATAAAGTTAAGATGCCAAAGCGGAAGAATGAAGTGTAATGAAATAGCTAAAGAGATAGCAAGTAAATTTAATGGAAAGGGGGGAGGGCATCCGGAGGCAGCAGGTGCGAATCTTAAATCTAATATTTGTGACGTAAAGAGAGAATTGCTGAGGATTGTAGGATTATAGGGAGACAAAATGGGTAAAATTTGTAAGACGGATAAGTATTACATAAATTCTTTTTATGGGGAAAGCGACTTATCGGCAGATGAATTAATTCGAAG
>JAWCDI010000009.1:0-16648 GCA_044343505.1 Candidatus Aenigmatarchaeota archaeon
ACACAATCCACAGTAACATAGCTTATCCCGATGTTTGGGTTTATCGTTACGAATTTCCTGTTAGATATTTCCACATCTATTAAAGTCGCTGCTTTGAAAAAACTAGATTTTCCGACGTTAGTCTTTCCACAAATCCCTATCAACATCTTCCTACTCAACTTTTAGCTATCTTGTATATTTCTTCTATCATCCTTTCTATATTTTTCAACCTCTCGCTTATAACTTCAAGCTGAGCAGACATCAAATCGATTTTCTGCTCAGGTGGAAGTTTGCTGACTTCAACTTTTGGTTCAGGTTGTGGTACTTGAGTAGGTTGTACTGTTTCAACTTGTTTGAGTTGCTCTTTCTTCTTAAACCAACTAAACATAAACAACCTCCAGCATTCCACCCCAACTTCTCAATTCTTTCAACAAAGCGTCGATCTTTTCTTTACAAATTTTGAGGTAATTTCTCCTCAACTTCTGGTAGAAAAAAAAGACGTAAAGCCATAGGAGCCCTCTGTAAAATGGTGTTTGTTTGAATTGGGTATCGAGCTTGAATTCCGTCCTTAAGTTACCACCTATAGTTATTTTAACTTTTCCCCCTTTTGTAGGATCTGAAGGTTGTTCTCCGTGGAATATGATCTCTATGAAAGCTGTTGTGAAATTATCGAAACCTTTTTGGATGAATATCCTTATGTAGAAAGGACGTGGGTCGCTGGCAGCGCCCCACCTGTATTCTCTTTCCCAAACATCAGGAAC
The DNA here is from genome assembly GCA_044343505.1 of Candidatus Aenigmatarchaeota archaeon. GTDB lineage: Archaea > Aenigmatarchaeota > Aenigmatarchaeia > CG10238-14 > SCSR01 > JAVZGQ01. Next base: position 741 of record JAWCDI010000009.1, read on the forward strand.
ACCTACTTCAAAATGTCTTACCAAAAAAGAAGCATCCATTTTCTTATAGAACTGAATCGGATCTGGTCCGGAATAGTTCAACTCAACTTTTTCCGAAGGTGTAAGTATGCTATCTTCCAATATCCAACTAGCCATATCAATAACTTTTTTGTAAAGCGTTAAGAAAAGATTTTATCTCCTCGGCAAATTTTTCAGACAACTCCCTACATTCTCGCAAGTATCTTTCCCTCGTGCTCTGATAGATGAACTTGTGCCACAAACTCCTGAATATTTCGTAAAACAAGCTTCTCTGCCATATCGTATCTTGAGGATATTCTGTCCTCAACCTTGGTTCAAACTCCACTCTAGCACTGCCTTCTCTACCGAACTGTCTGCTATGTTTAGCTTCCCCGCTTAAGGTTACTGTAAGGTAAAAAAAGCTGAAGGTATCGAGATCTTTAGTGACTTCAAACCTAACTTTGAATTTCTCAGTTCCAGTACTCCTATCCCAACTGAATTCCCTTTCAACAACATCTCCAGCTTCAGCTCTCCAAACAGATACCAACAACTCTTTTATTTTTTGGTATAAATTCTGCGGGTTTGGTCCTTTGTATTCTATTATAGCGAAAGGAGCTTGAGGTGGAAGGCAGTCGTCATGTATCACTAACTTTGTTCTTGCGAATACCGGCATCGAACCTCAATTATCTATTTGTTTTGAAGGGTAAAAAAGTTTAATTTCGAAATAGAAAATTTATTCATGCTGAATAAATTGCTTGGAGTTTTGAGTTTTGTAGTGGGATTGATAATAGTGATTTTGTTCCCTGATATGAGGGATTATCAACCAGATGCAATAGCTTTTACAGGAGTTGCTTTTGGAATAGGTTTGATAGTTCTGGGAATTTACCTTCTCAAAACTTAATACGAGAAAAAAGAAAATTTTATTTATGGTTAATTACCCTTTCGACATACACGAGAAGTTTCCTGGAATGGGTTTTAACGTTCAACCTTTCAATTGTGATACTCTCATAGACATAGATTCTCCTATCGGTAAAGGTTCTGCAGTTTATTTGAGTTTGATTTTCCAATTGCCGAAATGGGGTTTTGAAAGGGTTAAAATAGATGAGTTCGTAGTCGTGACACCAGTTTTCCAACAATATTACCAGCTTACGATAAGACAGAAAGAAGAGTTTGAAAACATGATAAAAGCTGGTTTAGTTAGTATAGCTACAGCACTTTCAGATCTGGAATTGTTGAAGCATGATTTACGCAAGTATAAAGAATTCATGGATTACTACAAGAAGATAGAAGTGGGGAAAAAAACGAAGAACGAAAAGTTGAGACTTGAAGGAGAACAATCTTTAAAAGCGATTTTCATAGATCAAGTAGATGCTCATACAGACTTACCAAACCAACCCATAGCTCTTAGGAGCATAGCAGCTAGATGGCCGACTATAATATCGGATTTCATGAAGTTGAAGGATGAAGACACGAATCCAGAAAAAATAGCGAAAGATTACAAAGTTTCTGAAGCTGAAGCTGTTGTGCTAGCTACTAAGAACAAACTTTACTTGGAATGGAGGGATGAACTTTTCAAGAAAGCCGTTGAAGAAAGGTTTAAAAGTTTGGTTGCTATGGTAGAAGCTCGGAAAAAATCTTTTGAAGAATACAAGAACATGCTCAGGCCAACTTTGAGAAGGTATAAGTCGATAGTAGACGGTTTGAGCAATCCTTCGTTGGCTAAAGAGCTGGATAGATTTGCTTTCTGGAGACCTTCTTCTCAAGGAATGTCGATAGATAAAGCTACTATATGGGCATGGAAGCCATTCGTTGCCGAAGAAAAATATAAGAGTGTGAGGGAAACTCTGGATGAAATTCCAGCTGAAATGGCAGGTTTCACCAGGGAAGAAGTGGAGGTATTGGAGAAAGAAGGAAAATTGAAAGGAGGAATGGTTAAAGCTTTACCTGTTGAGCCTTCCGTTGACATGCTAGTTAGGAAGTGGGTGAAAGATATAGAAGAAGAGTATAAAGTGAAGATAACATGCGTCGACATATTCAACGCAAGAGAAAGATTGGTGAAGAATTTCGAAGACTCTGTTAGGGGCACAACAAGCTACGAAGCTTGGGTTTTTAGCCCTTACTTCATTTTCCTAGAAATCCCTGTTTACAGAGTTGTTATACACTTGCCAGATGGAACTGAAATAGAAGATTTGTCTTTTGAAAGAATAAAGGCTTACTGTTCGACGCAAAACGTGATGATAGCTAGGTTGATAGAGCTTGAAGCTAGAGAGAAGCAGTTAGACGATTATTTGAAACAAATGCTTGGTGAAGCTGGGGTTTCTGCTAGTGGAGAAGTTGTGGATATAGATAAGATCGCTGAAGAGTATTTGATAAAACTGGAAGAGAAAAAAGAAGAGAAGAAAGTTGAAGAAAAAGTAAACTTATCTGAACCTATCGAGAAAATTTTAAACTTTTTCGGGATAAAGTTCAGGTTTTTCAAAGCTCAAGTTCCTTATCGCTACCCTTATGAATTCGCGTTCAAGGATAGGATAACGAAGTATTATTTGAGGCAAGCTGCAATAGAATTTTCCAGAGTTGTGAGTTTCATAAAATCAGCTTACGGGGCACCTTGATATGGTTTACGTTTTAGGAGTTTCGAGCGGATATTTCAGTGTAGCTGGACCAGAAGAAAGACCACAACTAGTAGGACTTTTCAAGAAAGCTCAATCAACTATAACAAAAGGTGTGAATTTCGTTCAGCTTGACCTCGAGTCCATCGCGGAGTTCGAGGAGCCGGATCTTGAGAAGAAAATGGAATCTGAGATAAGGGATAAGCTGAAGATAAATTACGGAATTCACAGCGAAACAAGGGCTGCTGGTGTTGAGGCCGCTGAGCTAGATTCGGCGATAAAAATGGAATACGAGAGAGCACACAATAGGTTATTGGAGATATTGGAAAAATCCAAAAAGATTAAAGCTAAGTACGTTTTGGTGCATTCTTCAGAATCCGAACCTTTCAGGTTGCTCGAAAGGGTTCCACAATCTTCAGACCTGGTCGATCCTTTCGGCAACCCTCTAAGAGATTTTCTTCAAAAGAACACATGGCTTTTAAACTGGTTGTTCAGCGGTACTAAAGAAGATAGGAAAAAAGATATAGTTAATACGGTTTTGGAACTCTGGGATGAGAAAAAAATGCAGATCAGCATGGAAGATTTGGAAAAAGCTTTCAAGCAGAAAGGTATAAGACCTCAGAACTTTTTCTGGTTAGAGTTCCTTCATGGTAGAACACTGGAAGAGATATTGGTTGAGAGGGTTACGGACAGAGTTCAATACATCATGGCTTCTAGAGGTGCTACCCTTGAAAAATTGAGCGAAGAGGAGAAGGTTTTATTAGTTTCGAATTTAAGGATGTTGTTGGAAATTCTGCTCCAAGACCTGGAAAAAGAAGTTATATCACAAGTTCAATCAAGAGATCTAAGGTACGGTCCTGAAAGATGGGCTTATTATTTTGTAGCAAAATGGATGGAAGATATGAAGCACGTGCTTTGGGAAAAAATAGTTTGGGCCAGCATAAAGTTCTTCGCTGCCAGGGATGGAAAAAATGTGGAGAAATGGTTGGAAGAGAGAAAAATAGATCCTGAAAAACTTTCTATAGAAGAGGACAACTTTAGGTCAAGTTACGAGATATGGGTTCCAGCCGTAGCTTCCCTTTACATATACGGCCATTTCTTTCCGGAAAGGAAGGAATACAAAGATCCGAAAGAGTATTTGGGAGAAATGATATTCACGCTTGAAACACCGATGGGTGGAAGAGGGATAGAAGAATGGTTGAGACTAGCAAATCCTTATCAGTATTATTTCTTGGTGGAAGAGATGAACAAAAGAGCTGGAAGGGAGATTTTCGCTGTTGCAATGGATTTTGAGCACATGTTGAGCTTGAGGATAGATCCTGAAAAAGTTATAGAATTGCTTCCTCCTGATGGTGGTAAGTACGTTAGGGTTGTACACGCTGGTTGGCCTTCAACTCTTGCTCCAGCTCACTTACCGATAGAAATAGGTTCTGATCAGCAAAAATATCTTTATGCTATGTACTACAAGCTTAGACAAAAAGGTTTTGGTAAAGGTGAAAAAGAGTATTACATAATATTCGAGAGAGGGGGCCCGGAAACTTTTCAACAATCTGTAACAGCTTTAAAATTGATAATAGAGCATCTTGAAAAAGACATACCTCCTGAAAAATTGATGGAATATCCTTCATTCTTTGGAATAGATTTAAACCAAACAGCTTCTATGGAGAGGCAACTCACGATCATAAAAGAGCATGCTTTAGATCCGTTGAGAGGTTTGATAACTGTTCCAGAAGAAACACACACTTTTCTCGGAAGGGCTGCCGTTGAAAAAGGTAAAGCTGAAGAATGGAGGAGAGAAAGGTATAGGTGATTTAAATCTTGACGTTAATTAATTAGTATGGTGATCGAGAACTTGGAAAAAGAATTGGAAGATGTGGCTTTGGCTGATAAAGAAGAACAAGAAAGGGAAGAATTGAGGAAAAAATTGATGGAAAAAGTTGTTAAGTTCACGAACGAAGCTAGGAAGCAGTTCGGTAACATAATCAAATCCGTTTTGATATTCGGCTCCGCTGCTAGGGGTGAATTGAAGAAGACTAGCGATGCTGATGTTTGGATAATATTGGATGATACTGCAACTAAAAGTTCTGAAGATTTGGATAAGGTTAGCACTCAGCTTTACTTGATAGCTCATGAACTCAAAGACCTTCACATCCAGATAACTTTACTCACAGAATTTTGGCAATGGGTTAGGGCAGGATCTCCGGAACTAGTTAATTTCTTGAGGTACGGTTTTCCAGTTTACGACACAGGCTTCATCAAACCTGTTAAAAAGATGCTTGAAATGGGGTTGTTGCCACCTAGCGAAGAAACGATAAGCTTGAAATCGAAAGCAGCTCTAGCTAGGTTGAAGAAAGTGAAGCTAGATTTGAAGAGTATGATATTCGAGTTGAGGTATGCTGCAACCGATGCAATTCAAGCTGTTGTCATGTATTATTACAAAGCACAACCTGATCAAAAAGCGATACCACAATTCTTGGAAAAGCTAGTAGCCGAGAAAGGTTTGGAGGCTGAATACATAGAAAAATTCAAGCAGCTTGACAAGATGTGGAAAGATTTGGAACACAAAGTTGTGAAAGAAGTGGATGCAGGATATTTGGATAAAGCCATGGAACTTGCTTTTGATATAGTAGAAAGGTTTAAACTCTTGCTACCAGAAGAATTAAAGGAGGAGGATGTGATTGGAGAATGAAAATTTGGAAAAAAGGAAAATTGGTGGAGATACAAAAGAAGAGAGGATGAAAGAGGTTGAAGAATTTGCCAAACAAGTGCTTGAAAAATATGGGAAGTATGTGAAGTGCATAGTGATGATGGGATCTGTTGCGAGGGAAGAATTCAAACCTAAGAGTGATATAGATGTTTTCGTAGTTTTGGATGATACTTCTTTCGAGATAACACCAGAACTTCAGGAAAAAATAGATGAAGATCTGGAGAAAATAGCTGAAAAAATATCAGAGAAGCTATCAGTCCAACCTAGCTACACTTTAACAGAATTCTGGGATTACGCAAGAGTTTGTCACCCAATAATTTACAATTTCATAAAAGAAGGTATAGCTGTGTACGATACAGGCTTTTTCTTACCGATTAAAAAACTGCTTCAGATGGGAAGGATTCCAGCCACGAGGGAAGCTATAGAGAATTACATGGAAAGTGCTCCGAAAAAGCTGATGAGGGCAAAAACCGTTAAGCTTTTGATGTTGGCTGAAGATTGCTACTACGCTATGCTTAACACAGCACAAGCTGTTTTGATGTTCATGGGTTTAGCTCCTCCGGTTCCGAGTAAGGCTTATGATGATGTGAAGAAATTCTTAGTAGATCCAGGAATACTCGAGCCGGAATATGCTGAATGGCTGAAAGAAATAATAGAGATAAGGAAGAAGATAGAGCATAAAGAGATAACTGATGTGGAAGGAAAGTTCGTTGATGAATGGATAGAAAAAGCGGAAAAATTCGTGAACAAAATGTTCAGCTTACTCAACGCTCTCGAGATTAGGAAAAGGGAGAAGATTTTGGAAAGGACTTACGAAGTCATGCAAAAAGCAGCTTTAACTGCTCTACAGAGCTTGAAGAAGATGCCTGAGAAAGAAGAAGATTTGGCAACAGTTTTCAAAAAGGAGTTCATAGATTCGAAGTTGATAGATCCTTATTACGCCGAAGTTTGGAACAAGATAGTGGGCATGAAAAAACTTGCCGATGAGAAGAAGATAAGTGAAATTCATGATAAAGATGTTTACGAGATGAGGGAACACGTTAGAAGGCTTATCCATGATTTAGCCAAAATATTGAAAGAGAAAAAGAGTGAATAGCTAGAGTTGAATCTCAATCACCTCACCTTTTGGCTTTTTTTCAGCGAAAATCTGAGCCCTGAATCTATAGATTTTCGTGTTCTTGTCGTATAGGTAATCAGGAGTTAAATTGGCTTTGAAACAAAGGTTTTCTAGAAAATCTTCTACTTTTGGAAAGTGTTTCCAAACTTGTGGCAAGAACAAACCGGAAAAAGGACCGTTTTGTAAGATTAAACCATCCTTTCCAGGTTCAATTTTTTCAAAATATTCTTTCGGTGATTTTACTTGAATTAGCTCAGGCTCGGTTAAAACAGAAGCTTCAAAACACACTTTGTTTAACTCTTCTTTTTCCAAAGGCTCAAACCTTGGATCTTCATAAGCTGCTGCTATAGCTGCTTTCTGTACTCCTTCACCTAAAGGATAAATTGGATAAGGGAAGCCTATACATCCTCTCAACTCTTTCTCGGGATAAGTTTCTATAGTCACAAAAACTCCCTTTTTCACTTTAAGATCCTTACCAAATTTCCAAATCCTTCTAGTTTCAACGGCTTTCCTGGCCAGCCTCACCAATTCTTTCCCTTTCTTCAAGTCTAGCATGTAATTAATTTGATTTTAAAAGTTAAAATCAACTCGTCGTAGATTTCCCATAATTTTTTAAAAAATTAAATCTCGGTTGGCAATTTAAATTCATGGAGAAAAAGCTTTTGTTGTTGAGTGGAAAGAACTTGAATTACGGTTTTCCGAATCATCCGATGTTCTCGGGAAGATTGCTAAAAGCTTTTGAAGAGATTGAAAAAAGGGGTATAGTGAAAAGGAAAGGTGTGATAGTTATGGAAACTCGATTGCTCGAACCAGAAATTCTACACATTTTTCATGAAAAAGAGCATGTGAATTTTGTTAAGGAGATGGCTGAAAAAGGTGAAGGTTACTTAGATTACGGTGATACACCAGCTTACAAGAATGTTTTTGAAGATGCTTTAGCAGTTGTCAGTGCTTCGGTCATAGCTGTTGAAAAAGTGTTCAAATCTGAAGTGAATTTTGCTTTCAACATCGCAGGTGGCTTGCACCATGCTTTTCCCGATAGGAGTGCGGGTTTTTGCGTTTTCAACGATGTTGGAGTTGCGATATCTTATTTATTGAGAGAATTGAAAGCTAGAGTTGTGTTGTATGTAGATATGGATGCACATCACGGTGATGGTGTCTTCTATTCTTTTTACTCGAACCCGAGAGTTTGGATAGCAGACGTTCATCAAACCAATCTTTTTCCCGGAACCGGCTTAGAATTCGAGAGGGGTGAAGGTGAAGCTTTCGGAACAAAACTCAACATCCCTCTTGAGCCTGGTGCAGGTGATGAAGAACTTTTGAAAGGTATTAAAAAAATAGTTGATTTTGGCATGCAAGCTAATCCGGAAATAATACTTTTACAAGCAGGTGCTGATGGTATAAAAGGAGATCCCTTAACAAGGCTCAATTTCAGTGTAAAAGGCCATTTCAAAGCTTTCAAGGAAATTTACAATTTAGCTGAGAAAGTTTGTGAAGGAAAGTTGGTCGTTTTTGGAGGCGGTGGTTATAACATTGAAAATGTTAAAAAAGCTTGGTTTAACATAGCCGATTTTCTTTCAAGATAAGTTTTTTTAGTTTTGTGGGTAAATAATTGATATGTTTGAAGGGTTGAAAATTGTTTTCAAAAAATTGATCAGCGCGCTATATTCTCCAAACTTGGAAGAAATGGTGAAAGAAAGGGTTGCTGAAGATCTCGGTGTTGAAAAAGAAAAGTTGCCTGAAGTTGAGTACAAACCTTTACCTTTCATATACGTAATAACAAAATACGGTAGGATTGTTTTGGGTAAAATAAGGGGAGCTTACGATTCGATTAGGAATAAAATTTACATAGATCCCATAGATTACTTCTTTTCTCCTTTTCGAGAAAAAATCAAAATCCTGGCGGAAGAATTCTACCATGCAGCCGAGAACGTTAAAGGAAAGCTGAAGTTCAAGTATAAGAATTTTTTAGATTACTTGAAAAATTATGAAGATGATGAAAATGAAATAAGGGCTAAGAGGTATGCCGAAGGTCTAGCTTATAAAATTGAGGAAAACTTGGGCTCACTTTCGTTGTATTCAACATGAAAATTTACACTTTAGGTCATAGCACTAGGGATTTTGAGGAATTCCTATCGATTTTGAAAAAATTCGAAATCCAGCTTGTAGTTGACGTGAGGCGTTTCCCTTCAAGCAAAAAATTCCCATGGTTCAACAAGGAAAATTTGGAAAAAAAATTGATGGAAGAAGGAATACAATATCTTCACTTCACAGAGCTTGGTGGTTATAGAGAAGAAGGATACGAAACTTTCAGTAAGAGTGGAGAATTTTCACAAGCTTTGAACAAACTGATGGAAATCGTGAAGGATAAAGTCGTGGCGATAATTTGTGCTGAATTTTTTTGGTGGCGTTGTCATAGGAAATACATTGCGAATGCTTTGGTGGAAAAAGGTTTTGAAGTTGTCCACATATTGGATGAAGGAAAAATCCAACAGCACAAGCTGAGAGAAAAAGAAACTGAAGAGAAGATGAAGCTTAAGCTTTTTTGTGATAAGAAAGCAAGGAAATTGAAACGAATGGTAAGCTAAATAGAAAAATGATAAATTTCTCGATCCAAAATATTAACATGCTCGTGCTACTCCAAATATTGCTTACAACTTTTTTAGTAAGTTTGATATCTTTCATAGGCATCTTAACACTTTTAACCAAAAAGAAACTCATGGAAAAAATCCTTTTGGGTTTAGTAGCACTTTCAGCAGGAGCTTTGCTCGGAAGTTCTTTTTTTCACCTATTAGTGGAAGCATCCGAATTCTTATCTTACAGAGAAATTTCGTTTTTCACTTTGATAGGCTTCTTGATTTTGTTTTTCGTGGAGAAGATAATCCATTGGCACCATTGTCACATCGCAAAGTGTAGAGTACATACTTTTGGTTACATAAACTTGATAGGTGATGGGGTGCACAATTTCATAGATGGTTTGGCGATAGCCGCAAGCTTTCTTTCAAGTTTTAAGTTGGGTATAACCACAACTATAGCTGTTATCTTGCACGAAATTCCACAAGAAATCGGTGATTTCGGAGTTTTGGTTTATGCGGGTTTCAAAAGGAAAAAAGCTTTACTCTTCAATTTTATCTCAGCTCTGATCGCAGTTTTTGGTGGCTTGGTAGGGTATTTCATACCTTCCGATTATGTTTTAAAAATATTGCTTCCTTTTGCTGCTGGCAACTTCATTTACGTAGCAGCTAGTGATTTAATACCGGAAATAAAGAAAGAAGTTGAGTTGAAAAGATCTTCGGCAGAATTCATCGTTTTATTGCTAGGCATTTTACTAATGTACACTTTAACTTTCATATCTTAAAAATTTTCATATTCTACGTTTTCACTTATCCTAGAATCTTTTACTCTTATCCTTGCTTTCACAAATTTCTTACAATTTTTGCAAAAAGTATGTATCTCAAAATATCCTTCCTTTACCATTAAGCTACTTTCAAAATTTTCGATCTTTACGACATCACCAGCTTTGTAAACTTTGAGAATTTTTTGCAAGGATTTTGTTTGCCATCCGTGCTCTTTTTCTTCGTACCCACAATAAGGACATTTGAAACATGCTAAAACGATATCAAACAATCCCATAAAAGGATTTAACAAAAGATAAGATAAAAACTTTTTTAACTAGCAAGCAAAAATCCACATGCTTCCTAAAGGACATTTCCTGAGAGAAAAAAAGTTTGTGGGTGTGGCACCTTTGCTTTACTTAGTGGAAAGAAAATTCTTTAGAAGAAAATTGAAGTTTCTTTCGAGAAAATTCGTTAAAAAACAAGTTTTAGATCGAGTAATTATTCTTCCCTAGCTTTTTTCTCAACTTCTTCCTCAATTCCAAGCTTCTCCACAAGCTCTTTTTGTCTGTTTCTTATCGTAACTTCTGTGACACCCACAATGTCAGCAACTTCCCTCTGTGTTCTTTTTTCACCAACTAGAACAGAAGCTATGTAAATCGCAGCTGCTGCTACGCCTGTAGGTCCTTTACCAGAAGTCACTTCAAACTTCTTCGCTTTTTTCAATATTTCTATAGCTTTAGCTTGAACTTTATCGCTTAACCCGAGCATTGAGCAAAATCTTGGGACGAAAGTTATAGGATCGGCTGGCAATATCCTCAAGTCGAGCTCTCTCGCTATGTAACGATAAGTTCTTCCTATTTCCCTTTTTTCAACACCAGAAGCTTCTGAGATTTCATCTAAAGTTCTGGGAGAACCAAATTCTCTAGAAACTGCGTAGGCCAAAGCTGCGATAACAGATTCTATACTCCTACCCCTTACCAACCCTTTGTTAACAGCCTCTTCGTAATACCTCGCTATTCTTTCGTGAATACTTTTCGATAAATTCAAGAAAGAAACTATTCTTTGCAATTCGCTGAAAGCGAAAGAAAGGTTCCTGTCTTTCGATTTTATCAAACGCTTGTGCCATTTCGTCAGCCTGTAATACTGAGCTCTTTTCTTCGCAGGCACTTTGTAAAGTTCACCAACTCCTTTCCCTATCTCAGTCGTCATACCTTTATCGTGCTTGGTGAAAGTTAAAGGAGCACCACCTCTAGCCCTTCTGCTCATTTGCTCGGAATCAAAAGCACGCCATTCTTGACCTGTATCTATCAACTCTTCTTTCAAAACAAGACCACAATCTTTGCAAATAGTTTCACCACGATTCGGATCTTCTATTAAGTGAAAACTACCACATTCAGGGCATCTTTGAGTGATTCTTGTTTTCTTCACCATTTTATCACTTTTAAGTGAAACTTCAAACCAAAACTTATAAAAATGTTGTACCGATAAATATTTAAAGTTTTCTATAGATGCTATAGGTTTACCACAACTAGAACATTTTCCATTCCTTAATTAAATTCAAGTTTATAATTTAGAAGCAGGAGAAAAAGTTGATGAGTCACTTTAGATTGAACGTAAGCTTATATTTTAAGCTTTATTGAATTTAATTATGAAAAAATTGGGGATATTGCTATTAGCCTTCTTTTTATTTCAACCAGCTTTAGCACTTGAACCGTTTTGTGGCTGGTCTACTTATTCTTTTTGTTTAAGTGATTCAGATTGTAAACCTGGAGGTTGTAGCGGACAAGTTTGTGAAAAAATTGGAGAAGGAACCGTAACGACTTGTGAATTCAGGGAATGCTACGTAGCAGAAAATTACAACTTAAGTTGCCAGTGCATAAATTTCAAGTGTCAATGGTACTATACAAACAAAACTTCGGGGAAAATAGGAGCAACTGATTTGATGAAAGAAATTTTCTCATATTTCATAAAAATAAATCCAATCTTACTATTGTTTTTTGGTGTTATTTTATTTTTCTTGGTTAAACTGGTTAAGCTGATAGCGATAATACTGATAATTTTGGGTTTAATCTTGTTGATCTTTTCTCTTCTTTAAACATCCAAATTCAGGTTTCCTCTTCAACTTACCACCGCAAAAAGGGCAAACATTCAAACTTTTTTCAAATTTCCTACCACAAACAACACAAAACTTCTTCCAGATGAAAACTTTTTTTATTCCTTTCGTAGAAATAGTGATGTAATCTATTCCAAGCATTTTCGCTACGTTTTGGATGCTGTAGTCGTCAGAAACTATTTTCAAACTGAACTGTTTAGCCAGAGCTAAAACTTCCAAATCAGCTTTTGACAATTTTTCCAGATCTCCAGTTTTTTCAGCCACTTTTTTCACGATTTCCAAGAATTTTTTCTCCGGTTGAACAACTTTAAATTCAAAAGCTTCCAACTTCATTCGAGATAGCTTATCCTTGATTTCTTCCACCACAGAAGGTGGAATCAACACTTCTTCAAACTTGCGAAAATCTTGAATGTAAATTACAGCAGAGCTATCGAACACAACCCTCATAACATAAATAAAATAAAATTCAAAATAAAATATCGAATAACATGAAAGACTTCCCACTATTACCTTTGGAAAAAATTTTGAAGAAAGCTGGAAAAGAAGTAGGGGCTGATAGAGTCTCAGAATCGGCTGTTGTTGAGCTGAAGAAGATAATGCTGGAGATGGCGGAGAAGATAGCCTTAGATGCGATAGCAGCAGCAAGACACGCGAAAAGGGTTACTGTTAGGAGGGAAGACGTTCAAATAGCGGTGAGATGATGAAAACTACTGCAGTGATAAAAGATCTAAAGCCAAATGGATTTGTTTTGATAGATGATGTGCCTTGTAGGATAGAAAGGGTTGATGTGAGTAAGTCTGGTAAACACGGAGCAGCTAAAGCGAGAGTTGAAGGTATCGGTCTTTTCGACGGAAAAAGGAGGAGCATAGTTAAGCCTGCTGACGATACAGTAGAAGTCCCCATACTTGAAAGAAAAAAAGCACAAGTTATAGCTATAATCGGAGAAAAAGCTCAGCTCATGGATTTGACAACTTTTGAAGTTTTTGAGCTTGAGATCCCTGAAGAAAGAAGGGAGAAAATAAAACAGGGAGAAGAAGTAGATTATTTTGAAATAGTTGGAATAAAAACTTTGAAAGAGTTGAAATAAATTTTATCTCAAATTCTTGTAAAAGTTAGTTGAAGCGATGAGATAAAAATTTAAACTTAATGAAATAAAAAAATTAACTTCTATCGAAGTGATAACATGTTTGCGATCGAAACTTTTGGACTTACCAAAGATTTCAACGGCTTAAGGGCCGTAAACAACGTAAGCGTACAAATTAATCAAGGTGAAATTTTCGGTTTACTCGGTCCGAATGGTGCAGGTAAGACGACTTTCATCTCAATGCTCTGCACGATATTGAGGCCGAGTAGCGGAACAGCAAAAGTTAATGGTTTCGACATCATCAAGGAAAAAAATGAGGTCAGAAAATCGATAGGAATAGTTTTTCAAGAACCAAGTTTGGAAGATAGACTGACTGCGAGGGAAAATTTGGAAATGCACGCAGGCTTATACGGTGTGCCTAAAGCTGAGAGGAGGAAGAGGATAGACGAAGTTTTGGAACTCGTTGGTCTTGTTGACAGACAGCATGAAATAGTTAGAAAATTTTCTGGTGGGATGAAAAGAAGGCTTGAAATAGCAAGGGGTTTGATCCATTACCCAAAAATCCTATTCCTGGATGAACCAACTTTAGGTTTGGACCCACAAACAAGGGAGCATGTTTGGGAATACGTAAAGAAGCTGGCAGGAAGGGAAAACATAACAATCCTACTCACAACCCATTACATGGAAGAAGCTGATTTTCTTTGCGACAGGATTGCCATAATCGATAGAGGAGAGATAAAAACTTTAGACACTCCTGAAAATTTAAAGAAGAGCTTAGAGGGTGACGTTATAACTCTTGAAGTTGAAAACACTGCAAATTTTGAAAAAATAAGAGGGTTTGAAGAAGTGAAGAATTTTCACGTATTCGAGAAGAAAATTCACATAACAGTTAAAGATAGCGAGAAGTTTGCCCCGAAACTCTTGAGCTTTGCTGAAAAGGAAGGGATAAAAGTGAGTTCGATGAGTATAAGGAAGCCTAGACTTGAAGATGTTTTCTTGCGTTACACAGGTAGAGAAATGAGGGATGAATGGGTTTCGGATAAAAAAGGTTTCATGAGGATGAGGTTATGAGAGAGTTGGAAGCAATTTATTGGATTTGGTGGAGAGAAATTAAAAGATACGTGAGGGACAAGTCCAGAGTTTTAAGCTCTATAATCCAGCCGATTTTATTCCTCGTAGTTCTTGGTAGTGGTTTTAGTTTTGTTAAAATTAGCGGACTGAGTTATCAAACCTTTCTGTTTCCGGGGATAGTTGCAATCTCGCTAGTTGGGATTTCGATAGCAACTGGTATTTCTGTGATTTGGGATAGAGAATTCGGATTCTTGAAAGAGATTTTGGTAGCACCTGTGAGCAGGAATTCAATCTTCCTAGGCAAAGCTTTGGGTGGCTGTACGATTGCTTTACTTCAAGGAATTTTCATATTATCCCTTTCAACATTTTTCGGCATAAAACTAGATTTTCTAACATTCTTCTCATCAATTTTTACCATGCTTTTAATATCCTTAGGTCTTGTGAGTATAGGCTTGATAATAGCATCTTTCCTTGAAACGATGGAAAGTTTCGGCTTGATAATGAACTTTTTGATCATGCCTTTGATGTTCTTGAGTGCTGCTTTCTTCCCACTAGATCAAGTTCCTGCTTGGTTGAGAACAGCCTCTCTCCTAGATCCGCTAACTTACGGTGTAGATGCTTTGAGACAAATATTGATTAAAACTTCTTTCATCCCTTTTTACATCGATTTGCTTGTTCTTTCAGGATTCTCTTCAGTTACAATCTTGATAGGTGGAATAGCTTTTAACAGGCAGAAGTAATTGTTATCAGTTTATAATAGTATTGGATGGTAAAAAAGGAGAAAGTGGTTTAAAAATCGGTGAAATTACCTCAACTCATAATAGATTTCTCGAAAAATTCATCCACTCCTTCCTTTATTCCTCTAACAACTTTCTTCCAGGTATCGTTGCTTTCAAAAACAACGTCCGGCCTTACAACCCTGTAAATCTTACCATCTCTACCAACTCTCCTCTCAATTTCTGTCACATATTTCACAGGATAAATTTCTGAATTATCTGTTGTTATGATTTCATCTTCAATAGGATAAATCAAAACATTTCTCATTTTCTGAATCCTTGGATCAAGTTTTTCTCCCCTGTTCGAGACTACTAAATAAAGTTCAACATTCAAATATTTCCAATAAAATCTTTTCCATTCCGGCCTGTATTTTTTCAAACCATTTTTCACGCTATCAAAAACCATTTTTGAAGAAGAACCACTTACAGCTTCATCAACAATTACCACACTTTTATAACTTCTTTCAGGATATAATTTTTGGAACAAGTGAGTTAAACTATCTTCTATGAATTTGTCCCTTTCTTCTACTATAGAACTAGCTGGAAGGAAGATGACATCTGCTTCAAAACTTCCTAACTTTTTATACAAACCATAAGAAACACCTTCCCAAATCGGCCAACCTCCTCTCAACGGAACCACGAAAAGTATTTTATCCACATCTTTGTACAAGCTAATTACATCATAAGCTATCTTACCACAAGCCCTTCCTATTTCATGAAGTTTTCTAGTGAATTCTTCGTACTTCATTTCAACCTTATAACTACTATTTAGTGACAATTTAAAGAAGTTTTCTATACTCAAGTATATAATTCTTCACACTACCACAGGATCAAGGAGCTTATCAAGGCCTAACAACTCAGGCTTTTAGTAGGAGCAGGCTCGCCTCTCGCTCGAAAGCTCGAGGCTTACACCTCTCCCCTATCAAGCTTGTAGTCTACAAGGGCCTTCGTCTTGCCACCGATGCTTGCGCACCAGCAGCAAGATTGGTAGTCTATTTTCCCGGGTGGTTTCGAGCTTAGATGCATTCAGCTCTTATCCACGTATGGCTTGGCTGCCCGGCGATGCAAGCACAACCGGTAGACCAGAGGCCACGGA
>JAWCDI010000089.1:0-4281 GCA_044343505.1 Candidatus Aenigmatarchaeota archaeon
ATGTGCTTACGGGGCACCTTCTAAAATGGGCTTTCAATTCTCTTTATGAGATTCTATTAGAAACAAAACAAATGGAGCAACAAGTCAGTTTTGGCTTTCAATTCTCTTTATGAGATTCCAAGTAATCATCATTACACTTATACATTCAGATTTGGGTCTTTCAATTCTCTTTATGAGATTCTCACCAGCTACGATTTCTTACCAGTTTACATTTATAAATCCTTTCAATTCTCTTTATGAGATTCGGCAAGGGTTGAAATAGCTGCTGGTACAATAAGGGACTTTCAATTCTCTTTATGAGATTCTACGCATAGTAGTAACACTTATGCAGCAACGATACAATTCTTTCAATTCTCTTTATGAGATTCATGATTGAACCGATTATTGGACCGAGAAAAGACCAAATCTTTCAATTCTCTTTATGAGATTCCATCCTGGAAGTTGAAAACATTAAAATCGAGTTCGATGTCTTTCAATTCTCTTTATGAGATTCTCGCAAGAATTACTTGATTTAGCTTTTGAAAAAGGTTTAATTGATAACTTTCAATTCTCTTTATGAGATTCTATATTTAAAGCTCTAAATTTACCATATGAGGCTCGAGTCTTTCAATTCTCTTTATGAGATTCACGAACCACCGCTATAGACATATCGATGGGGTAATAGTCGGCTTTCAATTCTCTTTATGAGATTCAAGAGACAGTGAGTTTACGTTTATAGACGCGGTAAATCATGGCTTTCAATTCTCTTTATGAGATTCGTGGGTAGCTTGGAAGTTGAAGATGTTAAAATCGAGTTCTTTCAATTCTCTTTATGAGATTCATTTGCATAACGCAAATTAGGATAAGTTCTAACAATATACTTTCAATTCTCTTTATGAGATTCTGTCAATTTTAATTTAAGTTTAAAAACTGTTGAAGAATTGTCTTTCAATTCTCTTTATGAGATTCGGCATCTTGAAAGTTGAAGATGTCGTAGTGGAATTTGATGTCTTTCAATTCTCTTTATGAGATTCTTGATGGAAGAAGAAAATTAAGAGATTTAAGACTAATTAACTTTCAATTCTCTTTATGAGATTCAAAATGATGGTTTGTTAATGACTGTTGTAGGTTTACTTCTTTCAATTCTCTTTATGAGATTCTGAAGGAGTTGCCATTTTAGAAGTGGGGGGCATTAAAATCTTTCAATTCTCTTTATGAGATTCTTGGATCTTCATGAAACCTGTTGATCCAACACCTTACGTTTTAAGTGACTTTCAATTCTCTTTATGAGATTCAGCGAAATACGCCGCAGACTTTGAAGTAACGTTAGTTCATCTTTCAATTCTCTTTATGAGATTCAAACAAAATCGACAGGCAGTGCCGGACTTAATACCGCTAAACTTTCAATTCTCTTTATGAGATTCTTCAACCAGTATGGGATGGACGAGCAAGCAACCACGTCTTTCAATTCTCTTTATGAGATTCCCTAAATTTTTTTATCGTTTACCCTATTATTTAAAAGGTCTTTCAATTCTCTTTATGAGATTCTTTGCAGTTGCTCCAAATTCACTTGCCTGATACTCAACTTTCAATTCTCTTTATGAGATTCGTTTTAGGGTTTAAAGTTTGGAAAATAACACGTATGAAACTTTCAATTCTCTTTATGAGATTCTAATTCTGGATGATGACCAAATGTATATTATTTATTTTCTCAGCTTTCAATTCTCTTTATGAGATTCGGGGACAAGATACTGAGGAAAAAGCTGTTGTTATTTATGTACTTTCAATTCTCTTTATGAGATTCGGGCTGAGAGCTGCCTATTTGCATTTTTTGAAATACTTAACTTTCAATTCTCTTTATGAGATTCATTGGATGCAAACTTCATGGTTGGGACACTACAGCGCCAACTTTCAATTCTCTTTATGAGATTCCGAATAGACCTAAAATACGCAGTAGTACGCTATCACCTACGACTTTCAATTCTCTTTATGAGATTCTTCTGAGGTCAGCTAACCAAATAAGTATTCGTCTTTCTGTTCTTTCAATTCTCTTTATGAGATTCTGGATGAAGTTCATGAACTTGTTCCTTCAATTCCTTATGGCTTTCAATTCTCTTTATGAGATTCTATTATACCATTTATATTTTCGATCGATACTTAATTCTCTTTCAATTCTCTTTATGAGATTCCAACTAAATGGGAGAAGGGTTTAGCATACATTCCTAAAGCTCTTTCAATTCTCTTTATGAGATTCAGAAGTGAGTAAGTTGCGGCGAGAGTTGAGTCAATTACAACTTTCAATTCTCTTTATGAGATTCTTTGCAGGCGAACTCGCAAAATAGATGTGCTAAAAGCTTGCTTTCAATTCTCTTTATGAGATTCTAAGAAATTTATAATAATCGATAGTATAATCGCATTATTTCTTTCAATTCTCTTTATGAGATTCTGCCAACTAGTTTTCCCATAAGACCCCCTCTCTTTAGGTTCTTTCAATTCTCTTTATGAGATTCTCGAACACAATATATTTTCCATAGTGATAACCATAGATTTCTTTCAATTCTCTTTATGAGATTCATAAGGCCTGTATGGGATGGACGCGCAAGCCACAAAATCTTTCAATTCTCTTTATGAGATTCGTGAAAAGAAAGATGAAATTTAAAGTATCGAACTAAAAGACTTTCAATTCTCTTTATGAGATTCCAAACTTTTGCATAATTTATAATAGCGTTTTTAGGTATAATCTTTCAATTCTCTTTATGAGATTCAAGGTTTAGAAAATAATACGATGGGCAATTTGTTTTCTCTTCTTTCAATTCTCTTTATGAGATTCTAACAACAGTCGCTAACCACCATGATTTAACATAGTTGTGTCTTTCAATTCTCTTTATGAGATTCCGAAGGTTTTTTTGCTTTTTTAGGCTTAAATAAGTTTATTTTAAGCTTATTTATAAGCTTATCGATGGCTACCCCCCATCTTGCAAAAGGGTATATAAAGGGTAGCCAAAAAAAGCTTAAAATAAGGTTTTAACAAAGAAAACTTGGGATAATTTTTGATGAAAACTAATTATACCATTTCGATTACTGAATAAAAGACTTATAGAAAGTTGTGTAAAAATATATTAGAAAATTTTATTGGTTTATTTCTTCTTCTATTTCATATTTATGTTTAAGGCATAAATATTCTATTTGCCATGGTTCTATACCGCAGATCCTAAAGCTTGCTGGTTGATCGCAATACATGCAGGTTTTGCTCTCCTTCTCCCAATCAGGCAAAGGGTAAATTTTTAATTCTTTCTTAACTGGCGGAATGGCAGATCTGGCGGATAATATGGAAGGCGATACTACATTTTCAACGCAAACCTCATTACTTTTCAGGTTATTTTTAACGTTTTCAATACTGTTTTCTGCATTATTTTGAGCTGGAATAACTTTATCGCCATTTATATTATCCGCCGAATCCGCCATTCCGCCAGTCCTTAAAAATTCGCTCAACCTTTCTGGTAAATACCTAGCTAAAAGCCTTTTCAGCTTCATTTGCTCTAAGATTATTCCTCTTTTCCGTTCTCCTTTCACTTTTCTAAAGCCTAACCTAGCTGTAATTCTGCCAACTTGACTATTTTTTAATTTTTCATCTACCGCTAAATTTGCATTTACATTATTTGTTATTTCCTCAATTGTTATTATTTTTCCATTATTAGGGTTATTGTTAACCGCCTCCATAATTGCCTCCAAAACCATTGCTTCTATGCTTGCTTTTTCCTCTTCAACCCTTGCATTACGAAGCATTTTAGCATATTCAATTAAATTTTCCCGAATTTGCTCTGGAGCCACAACAAGCAGCGGATAAAATAATTCTGTTAACCTTCCATCTTTAATTTCATTAACGTTATTTTCTTTTAAATCGTTTTTCCCTAAATTTTTTATTCTATATTTTAGAAGCTTTTGTCTAAGCTTCGCTGCCCATTCTTTATCTAAAAACAAATTCACGTCTCTTGTATTTTTCTCCATATTTATTGGAATGCATCTAGACATTAAAGTATTCATAAGCTCTTTTGTTCCAGCTAAAGCTTTAAAACAAAAAACATTAAACGTAGCTAAAACAGGTTGATTATTATTAGCTTTTTCAACTCTAACAGCTTTAGTTTCCCGCCTATAACCTGCATTTAAAACAGCTCTTATTTCAGCTGCAGCATCGCTTGCAAGCACTTCTGTTTCATCAAGTAAAAGCGTTGGATGCCAAGCTTCAATAGCGCGAAATACAGCTGCAGCTGTTATGGAGGCTGCGTTAATAGCTCTATAACA
>JAWCDI010000090.1:0-4207 GCA_044343505.1 Candidatus Aenigmatarchaeota archaeon
TTCATTAACAGGCTCGCAGTATTGTCGTGTTTCTGTAACAACATAACCACACATGCAATCTTCCGAGCAGGAATAATCGCGATATTCTTCCATTCTACACCTGCTGCAATTGTTGTGAGAATAGTTCCATTCGCTTATCGCGTACCAACCATCTTCTCCGCAATCAGCATCAGAGCTACATTCAGCTCCGCACTGATCTTTAACGCAAGAGAAAGAAAAGCTATCGTAAACACAACCACAAGAAGCATCACAATCTCCGAATTCATCCCTTGTTCCTAGTTTATGGCCGTTGCAAGTTGTTGTGCTTTGCTCGCAATATTCGTTGTTGCTAGTTCCTGGCAATTCACACTGCTCACCCGGATTAATTGCTCCATCCCCACAATAATAACATCTTGAATCGTTGTAATGAATCGTTGGAGCACAAGGCTCTCCACTTCCAGTACCAACATTACAATTGCAATTTGGCAAACAAATCCCAAAAGAAGGATAATCGTAAAAGTCTGAACCTATGCATCTATCTTCTGGGCATGAGCAATCTTTATTCTCATCACATTGAGCTCCACATCCTCCGTAAGGAACTGTATCTTGCAAGTCGTCATCAGCACAAATGTGAACTATCGTTTCATTTCCTCGAGTGCAATAGCCTTGATTGTTCCCCAAATCAACACAATTGCTAGTGAAAGGATTCCTGAAGTCCCATGTGAACGGGTTGCTATCTGGAGTATAAGTGCAAGTTGCTATTCCTGGTAGATTGTAAGCGGAGCAATCAACTGGAATTCCAGGTTGACAATCTCCTTCTGGATGACACCATTCAAACCCATTGCAATACAAACCATCATCGCAAGTTGAATTATCTGGCTGATGAACGCATCTGTCATTTTCTTCATCGCAATAATCTATAGTGCAACTTATCACATCAACACAATCATAAGGCTCAAGATAAACACAATTTCCTCTACCATCGCAATGATCTACTGTACAGAACAAACCATCGGCTTCACAAGGCGTGCCTTCAGGTAAATTGCTCCTTATACAACGATAATTTTGACAAAATTCAGAAGTGCATTCATTGTTATCATCACAATCTTCATCAGTGTAACATTCTGGCAAAGAATAATTCAAAACAAGCTCAACCAAATCGTGCAAGCTGTAACCACCGTTATTACAAGAGCTATCTCTTGCTTGGAATTGAATCTTGAAATTGTTCACATCTTCGAGCGTTGAGATGAAAGGCAAGTTTATAACTTCCATTTTGTCAGAGCCAACGTTGGGTAAAGAAAAATCGAAAATTTTCCATGTGCTCGTGCTATGATCCCAGACTTTTATTCTTGCACCTTTCACGTAGTCTGTGCTCCTCTGCCACTCGAAATACAAAGTTGCACCGTTTATTGTTGTATGTTCAGGCAAATTTGGAGAAAATCTGAATTCGATATACTTTGAATCGGTATAATCATTCAAATTCCACATATATTTGGATTTATACCTGTTGTTATCGCTTGCATTCAGCTTTGCCAAATCTGAAGTTGTTAAAGTGTAAGATGGAGAGCTGCTGCTATCGATCGCGCTTGTTGGATAAAAGCTTGAAACTAGAGCAAGAGCTGAGTTTATGAGGAATGAGAAAAGAAGTGAGCATGATACAAAAATCAAAAGATTTTTTACCATTTTTTCAACCTTTAATCCTCACACTCCGGACATTTTAACTATATCCGTTAAACTTTATATCCTTTCAGTAAATTTCTATTCAGTAGAAATTATTCTAAAACTTGTTTTAGTTTTGCATTAGTTTCAACTATTTCTTCAGGTTTTTTCCTCGCTCTCTTGAAGCTAACTTGCTTAACTATTTGCCAAACATTCCAGAAGATTATTATCAGCAAGATTATCGCAATTATAGTAACAACAGGATTTGCTCTCACAAATTCTGCCAAAGCAACTAAAGCTGTAGGCATTTCTATCTTTCCCACTTCTTCTTTAGTTGGAACTATCATAGGTCCTATTTTTGTTAAATTCAATATTTCTTTCCTATAAGGATACTCCATGAAAATTGAAATTTCTCCGCTTTTGTTTGTTGGTGTCAAAGTGAAGATAACAGGCTCGGAGCTGTTAGCTTTAACGATCAAATCTTGAGAAGCTGGCTCCACTTCCCAATCTTCAGGTGCGATAACTTTTAGCTTAACCGATTGATTCGTTAATCCTTCATTCCTAACTTCAAAGCTTATGTTGAAAGGCTTGAACTCTACAACTTTTTCCGGAACTTCTATTTCAGAGATTGAAAGTCTTGGAACGGAAGAAACTTTCAAAACGAACAGAGTTGAGTTCTCAACTTTCTTCCAACTCCACCATTCTTTTCCAGTAACGTTGACCAAAAAAGCTCCAGTTTTTCCTTCAGGAATTTTTATCTCGATCCAGAATTTTTCAGGAATGCGGTAAACTCCTTTCTCAGGATCCCATCCTCTCAAAATCCTCACAGCCTCGAACTTCTCGGGAATTACTTTGACTTCAAAACCTTCAGGTAAACCTTTAACTGAAATGTTGAAATTCCGAAGCCAGTACAAGCCCGTGTTTAAAATCGTTCCGTTTATCGTAACAGTCTCTCCTGGAGAAGCTTCGACTTCTTCAGGCAAGCTTATAACGAAACCTCTGAAAGGTCTTGGAGCTTGTGCGAACTGGAAGAAATTCATCAATATTATCAAACCTGATACGAAAGCTACAGTTACCAAAACAGACTTCATTTTCATACCTATTAGTAATAAAACGTTAAAGGATTTAATAGTATATGTATAAACGATAGTAATTTTTTATCTACTTTGTAGTAAATTTTATGCAAAAGTTTAAAAACTTTCTCAAAAAACAACTTCTATTTTTGGAATAGTTGGCGGTACGTTCTCCAAAGAACTCAAGCTCTCTACTAATTTCTTTCCCTTCAGAGTTACCAAGTAAATCTTTCCACGCTTTGCTATGTACTTATGCCTCAACAAAACTTCTAGATGCTTATAGATCTCGCTACTACCTATTTTTATTTCATTCTTCTTGAAACCTTTCTCTATTTGTGTATAGCTCATAGGCTGATTGTTGAGTAAAAATAAAAGTAAAGCTCTTTTCGGAGAAGCCAAAACTTCACTTATCTCGAAAATGTTTATTTCGTTCATAGTGATTACTAAAAAGTAATTAAAAAATTTAAGCTTTTCCATTCGAATTCTTATTCTTCTTCTCCTCCCTTTCTTTCAGGAGGAAAGCAACTTTCTTCTCCAATTTTTCCAGTTCATCTTCTATCGTGTTCATCCTATCAAGCAAGCGAGAAAACATTTCAGCGAGCAGAGCATAATTCTTCTCCAGTTCTATCAAGCTAATGCTCTTGGGTACAGCATTCCCAGTTATGATCTCCTTAACAACTTTGTTCTCTTCCTTCATTCTTCCTAAGAATTATTTTAACTTAGCGCTATAAATTATTATTTTCATAGAAATTTTATTATGGAATGTGCGCTCGGTGCTGTGAATGAGATGATAAGAAGGATGAAAGAAGAGTTGATTAAAACTCAGAACATAGCTTATCCTGAGCAGATAGTTGTTGCTGAAATATATAACGTTACGGCAAGAGTTCTGTGCGAAGCTTGTAAAAGGCAAAGTGGAATGAAAGAAGATTGTAAAACTGAAGGGATGAAAAAAGGTGATGAAGTCAACATGGATGCTTTCATCCTTCTCAAACAACTCAAAGAAGATGGTTTGATATCAGAAGTTTATTACGAGAAGGTGTTTGAAGGACTGCTCAAGATGAAGCCTGAACTAGAAAAAAAGGTGAAAGAAGATAGGGAAATTGGGTTGCTTTAGGCCGATGAGAAAGTTTTGGGAATGGATTGAGAAGAAGTTTACATACCGGTGTCGATTTATCAACTTCAATCCAATATTGAGGGGCTGAAGACCGTAATGTTAAAATCAGAAACCTCTTAGGGGTTTGTCTTGCCCTTTCTCATCGGCCTTTGCAAAAAAAGAATGATTTTATGGTCATCCTCTTGAGAACAAAAAAGGAATCATCCCAAATTAACCCTTTGTGGTGTAGTTTACGATATTATTAATTCTAAGGAAGAATGACCTACACAACCACAAAGGTAGGGATTGCATACTTATTTTTATTTAAACTTTCAAGCTTAAATCTTTTTCTGTTGTTCTCGAGAACATGGCGTTATGATAATCTAACACACTTACTTTGTGG
>JAWCDI010000091.1:0-4102 GCA_044343505.1 Candidatus Aenigmatarchaeota archaeon
AATTTTAACGGAATCTCTTCTATTTTTTTAACAAATGATTCTATATCTGTTGCAGAATAATTAGAATTTTTAAAAACTCTGGCCGCTTCTCCAAATTTTATTATGTATGATTGAACACCTTCATAACTATAATAATCTTTCTCTTTTCCCAAATCAATCAATTCTCCAAGCATTCGTATAAATTTAGCAAATTCATCCGCGCCTAAATTTTGTAATATTAAATCTAATTCATCACCATATTTTTTAAGAAAACTAGCATTCTTATATCTATTATTTTCATAATCGATACTAAAATTAATAAGGAGATCTTCTAGCTTCCTTTTGGATATATAGGAAATAGGGCCATCCAAGGAATAAACTTTATTTTGAGTAAGTAAATCATTAAGATATCTATTTATTTGAGAAAAAATTCTATTTTTAACCATCTCATTAGATAGTTCTTTGATCCTTTCAAGTGTTTCTTGAACAGGCTCAATAAAATCTGCCTCTTTTAACTTTTCCTCTGGAATAGAAATTTGCTCTATTTTAAAATTATCGGAAATCTCTTGTAAAAATTGTCTTAACTTTTCAATCTCTAAATATGATACATATCTATACATATTTTATCGAATGAATATCTAAATATGATATGTATTCGTCTATATTCATCTTTCTAACTGTTCCTTCTTTTCTAAGTAAAGTGCTAATGTTACTTTTTATTTCATTGTATTGTTTAGGATTTTCTATGAATTCTAATACTTCTATAATACTCTGCTCTTTATTCAACTTAAGTAAACCATAACCTCTACTTTTACTTCCACCTATCGACAAACCTGCAATTAAAATATATCTCAAAGTTTGTGATAATAATTTTGATTCTTTTGTTTTTGGTATCACATTATCTGCTATAATTTTAAAGGAAAGATTATTTTCTTTTGATGAAGGCAAATATTCTATTGAGAACAAATGATCTTTTTTAGCAATACCTTTATTTCTATCTATTGAAGTTGAAGTGTACGTTGGTATTGTTGCTTCTTTTATTTTGAAACATCCATCTGAAAATATTAACTTGGATGTCATATTTCTAGAGCCAAATAGTTTACAAATTGGACATTTTTGTGAAAGATATAAGTTTAGTTTTTCATTCTCGGATAATTCATCTATCTTTTTATCATAGAAAATTGCACTCCCTTTCAACCAATTTTTTGCACTTTCATAATACTTCTCCTTATCTCCTTCTTTAATGTGAGTGTCCTTCTCATGCCATTCTATTACGTCCTTTAGTTCTTGATCACTTTCTTTTTCAAATATTCTTTTAGCTATCATTGTTGCTATACTTCTAAATGCACCCTTTATCGATTCTGCTGGAACGAATGGAACAAGTTTTCCACTGATATTTATCTTTACAATTTTCTTTACACTTCCTTCAAACCTTTCTCCTACATGTAAAGGTTCTTCAATATCAAATACTAAATTTAATATTGCTCTACTTTTAATTGCGATATCATAGTAGTTTTCCAACATCAGTATACACCTCCATAATATTTAATCCAACATTAAATGGATGAGCAAAACCTTTAATTTCAAATTCAGAAAGCAACATCGAGATTTCATCTATTTTTATTTTATTCTCAATTTTATAGAAATACAAAGTGCCAGAACCGAGACCTTTTACTTCTATTTTAGGTAAATTTGTATAGACACTATATCCCTTTAATATTTCAGGAGATTGCGTAAGATAATTTACGCCATTAAATACTTCCATAGGTTGTAATCCATATTCACTAAGGTCAATTTTGTATGAAAATTCTGCTTTATCCATGGATAATATTGGTGTAAGCGCTCTTAATATAACTATTCCCTCTGTCTTTAAAATAGCATCTTTAATTTCGCTTGCCCTTTTCTCAATGTATTTCTCATAATTAACTTCTTCAAATTCAAATTCAGTAATGCCCATGCCCCTCGATATACCTCTCCCTACTCTAATGTACTCATTCTTTGGCTTATATCCTAGCAATTTCTCTATTTTATCTTTAGGGTCATAAATTAATCCATCAAAGATTACTCCAGGCCTAATTGTAATGTAACTGTATATCATTCCAAGCTCAGTTTGACTTAAAGCTCTATTCATTCCTATTGATTCCAATTGCATTTTCTTAATATTAATTTCTTTGTATTTGGAGTCTTTAAAAATAACTAAACTTTTTACAGGTGAAATTGCAAATAAATGTCCCTCAGAACATTTATATGGAATATCGAACCTTTCAAAATTAAATTCTTTTAATAACTCTTTATTTTGTAATACTTTATTAATGAATACTCCACCTTCACATATTTTACACTTGTGAAGCAAAATATGGGGTGGTCTACTTATTATACCATTATCCACTGGATAAGCTGGATGGAAATTTATCGATGTATCCTTAGACTCTTCAATTACTTCTTTTACTCCTTGTTCTCTATATATTTTTGATAGTATTCCACCTCTTACGGTGCTTGATTGTAAACAAAAAGTACCACTTTGTTTCAAAACATTCCCAATTACTATGTCTGAAATTTGAAGTGGTGAAGCAACCTTAATTTTTATTTTATACAAACTC
Source organism: Candidatus Aenigmatarchaeota archaeon (assembly GCA_044343505.1). Classification (GTDB taxonomy): domain Archaea; phylum Aenigmatarchaeota; class Aenigmatarchaeia; order CG10238-14; family SCSR01; genus JAVZGQ01. The sequence goes on from JAWCDI010000091.1 coordinate 2,580, forward strand.
ATATTCCAATTCCCTCCCATATATTTTTTATTATCTCGTCTTCAAGTAATTCCTTTTGTATTTTGCTTTCAGATTTGATAATCTTTACATCTATTAATCCACATTTTCCGATTCGCTCATAATTCAATTCTAAAATTGCAGTGAAAAGAGCTCTTACTTCTTCTAAAGTTAATCCCCTGCCATAAATAAAAGTTTCGAAGCGAGTTTCAAGAGGAATGTATTCAACTGAAAATAATGCTCTTTCTTTTACTACACCTATCTTATCATCTATCGTTATATGTTTTAAAGTAATTGTTTGCACATCAGCTATCACTGGATCAACAAAAACTTTTGATGGTTTATTATGTGGGCCTCCAAATAAGTTTACCACAATATCTCCATCTATAGACGATAATCTTTCTGGGTCAACGAAATGTGCTACTTTATAACCTAATAAGTTTGCAACTTTCATTAATGAAGTTCTTAATACTCCTTTTATGGTTGATGCTGGAATAAAAACATGCTGTTTACCATTAAGTAGTATTTTTTGAATTGGCACTTCTGCTTTAGTTTTAATTGCATATGCGCTTCCTACGTTAAGTTTTTTAATAGTTGTAAATCTAATTTTAATGTCTACGTTAAAGTCCACCTTCACCCCCTCCTAAAAGTTTAATTAAAATAATTAAATCTACCAAGTTAAATGATTGAAAACCAGTTTGTGCGATTTCTAATAAATTCTTTAGAATTGTTTGAGCATTTATTCCAACTTCGGAAGAATATTTTGATGTAACATATGTTACTTTCAAATGGAAATCACTTTCTCCTCCAATATTTATTGAAACGATGTCCTCTATCATGTTCTTTCTATCTTTAAGAGTTTCGATGAAACCTTCAACTTTATGTAACTTTATCATTTTCATTATAAACTCTTCATTTAATACATTTAGATTAATTTCTGGGAAATCTATGTTACCTAAACTCTTTGGAATAGCTAAACTTAAAAGTCTGAAAATTGAGCTATTCTCACTTATATCTGATAAAGTGTAAGAGGAGTTATATTGCCTACTCAATTTATCTTTTTCAAATAAGGTTTCTAATATTTCATCAATATACTCTGAAGAAAGTCTTCCAGTATCGACAGCGTAAAAAGCAAGAGCTCCTCTAAAATTACTCTGTACCCGATCTGCAGATTTAGAGTGGCAAATTTCATAGCATAATCTTCTCCCACCTCTATCTTTAGCATACTTATCTAGTAAATGTCCTGCACACTCGTACAATTGAATTAATGGATGTTTTGGTTTTGCACCAACAATTGAAATTGATAGTGCTGATTTTCCGCCAAGTGAATAATAATAATGATTAAGAAGGTATAGACTTAGAGGAATTGAAAGCCATGATGGAACAATTACTAAGCCTTCATCTCCACCAACATATAATGTACCTAATACAAATCTTAAAGCATCTTCTTCAAAATTTCCTTTTAACATTATATAGAATTTATTTATTGCATCCTTTACAGCTCCATCAACTCTAACACTCCTTTC
>JAWCDI010000092.1:0-4081 GCA_044343505.1 Candidatus Aenigmatarchaeota archaeon
AATCGCTATGGGGTGAGGAATTGAAAAAAATAGATATAGAAAAACATCAACTTGTACCAAAACATATAATTTTAACTGAAGAAGAAAAAGCTGAACTTTTGAAGAAATATAAAGTTAGTTTAAGACAACTTCCTAAGATATTGATAAACGATCCTGCAATAGCAGACAAGAATCCAAAAGTTGGTGATGTTGTTAAGATAATAAGGAAAAGTCCGGTTGCTGGTGAATCTGTTTATTACAGAGTTGTTGTTAAGGGTTGAAACATGGACTCAACATTCCTAACGCTTTTAGACGCTTTTGTAAGAGAAAGGGGATTTGTTAGATTTCAAATCGATTCATACAACGATTTCATAACTAAAAGAATACCGAAAGTTTTGAAGGAAATTGGTGTGATTAAACCCGAAGTTCCTGAATTAGGTGAATTCAAGATCAAACTTGGGAATTTTAAGATTGGTGACCCTTGTGTTAAAGAGGCTGATGGATCGGTAAGACCCATAACTCCACAAGAAGCTAGGATAAGAAACCTAACTTATGCAGCTCCAATGTACGTTGAAATGACACCGGTTTTGAACAACATAGAAAGCAATACTGTTGTGGTGAATTTTGGTGATATACCTGTAATGCTAAAATCAAAAATTTGTCCATTATCAACTATGAGTAGAGAGGAATTAATAGCAATAGGTGAAGATCCTGACGATCCTGGAGGATATTTCATCGTAAACGGAACCGAAAGGATCTTGGTTCTAGTTGAAGAAATAGCCCAAAATAGGATAATCGTGGAAAAAGTTGATACGGGTGGTGTAACAGAAGTCGCAAGAATTCATTCCGAAAAAGACGGTTACATCCAAAGACATCTACTAGAGAGGAAAAGTAGTGGCATCATAACTATAACATTCGCTAACGTGGAGAAGATGCCTGTAGCGATAATTCTCAAAGCTTTGGGCTTAGAATCTGATAAGGAAATAGTTACCGTTATTTCTGAAGATAAAGATGTTCAAGAAGAATTCTATTCAAACCTTTTCGAATTAGAAATAACCTCGAAACAAGAAGCTTTGGAAGAAATAGGGAAACATGTTAAAATAGCTCAAGCCGAAAGCAGAAGTGAAAGAGCAACTAAGATAATAGATAAGTATCTATTACCACATCTCGGTCAAACCCCTGATGCAAGAATCCATAAAGCATATTTCCTTTGCAAGGCCATAGGCAAACTCATAAAGTTACATCTTGGAAAAATAGAAGAAGACGACCTCGATCATTATTCAAACAAAAGGATAAGGTTAGCTGGAGATTTGTTAGAAATTCTATTACGTTCCATACTTCTTGGAAAATGGGGGTTAATCACTAGGATAACTTACAATTATCAGAAACTAGCAAAAAGGGGTAGGATTCCTCCTTTGCAAGCTATAGTTGAATCAAACGTACTCACAAACCAAATAGTTTCTGCTTTGGCAATAGGTACATGGGTTGGTGGTAGGACTGGTGTAAGTCAAAGGTTAGAAAGAGGTAGTTTCGTTAAAACTATCTCACACATGAGGAATGTTCTTTCCCCCTTAACTTCAACTCAAGAACATTTCAGTGCAAGAGAGCTTCATCCAACCCACTTCGGAAAATTGTGCACCAGCGAAACTCCTGAAGGTGCAACTATAGGATTGAGGAAATATTTAGCTATAATGGCTGAGATCACAAAGGGCTTGGATGAAAGAGAGAGAAAGAATTTTTTGTCATTGATTGAGAAGAAGGTGATGTAATGGCTGATGTGTTTCTCGACGGAATGTTCATAGGAAAAACGAACAAACCTGAAGAATTTGTCAAAGAAATAAGGGAAATGAGGAGAAAAGGTTTAATTTCGTATCAAGTTAATGTAGCTTACCATGAATATTTAGATGAAGTTAGAATTTTGACTGATAGCGGTAGGATAAGAAGGCCTTTGATCATTGTTGAAAATGGAAAACCGAAACTCACACAAGAACATATTCAAAAGATTAAAGCCGGTTTGATGAAATGGGAAGATTTAATAAACAATGGTATTATAGAGTACCTTGATGCTGAAGAAGAGGAGAATTGTTTAATTGCTTTGAGGGAAGAGGAGCTTACACCAGAACACACGCATTTGGAAATAAATCCGGCTGTGATTTTGGGATTTTCCACATCTTTTATACCATACCCAGAATTCAACAGAGGAGACAGAGTTAACTATGGGGCAAAAATGATCGGCCAATCTATGGGTCTTTTTGCCACTAACTACTTGAACAGAGTGGATACAAAATCGAACGTGATGATTTATCCACAAGTACCATTAGTACAAACACATGCGCACAAAGTTGCTGGTTATGAAAACCATCCAAACGGATGTAATGTAATAGTAGCTGTTGCTTGTTATCAAGGTTATAACATGGAGGATGCTATAATCATAAACCAAGCTTCGATTCAAAGAGGAGTTTTCTGGTCTTACATGTTCAGGACCTATGAAGCTGAGCAGAAGAGGTACATGGGTGGTCAAGAAGACATCATAGGAATACCTGAGCCTGGTGTAAGAGGTTATGCAGGAGAAGATGCTTACAAACATCTTCCAGAAGATGGTATAGTTAATCCTGAAACAGAGGTTGGCTCTGATGAAGTTTTGGTTGGTAGAATTTCTCCACTCAGATTCTTGGGAAGTATGGATCAATTCATAACAGGAATAGAAAATATAAGGGAGACTTCAGTTAGACTAAGACATGGTGATCAGGGTATAGTGGATAAAGTTTACATAACTGAAACTGTTGATGGCACAAAATTAGTTAAAGTAAGGGTAAGAAGTTTAAAAATACCTGAGATTGGTGATAAATTTGCTAGTAGGCACGGGCAAAAAGGTGTGATAGGATTAGTTTTGCCTCCGGAAGATATGCCATTCACTGAAAGTGGAATAATTCCTGACATAATATTTGATCCACACGGAATACCTTCTAGGATGACTGTTGGCCAATTATTAGAACCATTAGCAGCTAAGGCTGCAGCTTTATCTGGAAAAATAATATATTCCCCAGCCTTCAATCCAACGCCTGAAAAAGAAATAAGGGAAATTTTAAGATCTTACGGCTTCAAAGATGATGGAAAAGAAGTGATGATCGATGGTAGAACTGGGAAGAAATTTGAAGCTGAAATCTTCATAGGACCGTGTTTCTACCAGAAATTAGATCATCTCGTATCTAACAAAATACATGCGAGGTCGAGAGGTCCTGTAACTTTGCTTACAAGACAACCAACAGAAGGAAGGAGTAAAGAAGGTGGCTTGAGATTGGGAGAAATGGAAAAAGATGTTTTGATAGCTCATGGTGCTGCACTTGTTTTGAAAGAAAGATTTGATTCTGACAAAGCTATAATACCGATATGCGTTGAGTGTGGTATGGTTGCCATAGTGGATAGAATTAAAAACAGGAGATATTGTCCTTTATGTGGTGAGAGTAAGATAATTGATGTGGAGATGAGTTATGCTTTTAAGCTCATGTTAGATGAACTCAAAAGCATGTTGATTTATCCTAAAATTGTTTTGAAGGAGGAGTGAAATGAAAGTTGGAAGAATAGAATTTAGCATACTCAACCCTGAAATTATAAGGAAAATGGCAGTTGCCAAAATAACAAAAACTGAGCTCTATGATCAAGAAGGGTATCCTATAGAAGGAGGTCTGATGGATCCAAGATTGGGAGTTATAGATCCTGGAGTAAGATGTAGGACGTGTGGAGGAACTATAGGAGAATGTCTTGGTCACTTCGGTGTACTTGAACTCACTAGGCCTATAATTCATGTTCATTACGCAAAATTCATATTCACACTTTTAAAAATGTTCTGCAAGAAATGTGGAAGGATTTTGATAGAAGAGAAAGATTTGGAAAAAGTGAAAAGCGAAAAGCTTCCGTTCAAAGAACTTGCAAAAATGATAAAGAAGAAGTGTCCATATTGTGGAGTGAATCAAGGAAAATTAAAGTTCATCAAACCTTATACTTTCGTTGAAGATAATGAAATGCTCAATCCTATCCAAATCAGGGAGAGGTTGGAAAAGATAACAAACGATGATTTAAACACGATAGGATTCAAGAACAT
>JAWCDI010000093.1:0-4075 GCA_044343505.1 Candidatus Aenigmatarchaeota archaeon
ATAGCATATCCTTTACCTCTTCCTTTAACTTTTAAAACCTTTGCTCCCAATCTTCTGGCGATTATCGGAGTCATGTCATCGGAAGAATCAACCACTATTATTTCTGCCTTTTTTCGAATTCTTTCAGGTATGGAACACAAAACCTTCGCTATACCTTCTTCCTCGTTACGTGTTGGAATGATTATCGACATTTTTACCTTTTTCATAATTTTTTATTCAAATTAAGAAAATAAAACATTGACAATTTCGTATTTTAGGCATATTCTGAAATTTCTAGAATCGTGCAGGGGGTGGGATTCGAACCCACGAAGGGACTAACCCAGCAGGTTTCTTTCATCCTTGATCAAAGCTCAACAGACTTGAGCCTGCCGCCTTTAACCTCTTGGCTACCCCTGCATTAATTAAATTCTTGTGGAGAAATAAAAAATTACCTCAAAGATTCCAACTCATGTTTTAATTTATCTATTTGAGATTTCAAGTTTAGCAAAGTATCTTTAACTTCTTGTTTATCCGCAACTTCTTCGCTCACTTCATGAGTTGCAGGTCTCAACAGAATAGAATCTAAAGAAGATAACTTTTCTTCGAATTTATTCAAATTCTGCTTCATTAAATCAATACACCCGTTCCTTATCTTTTCGCTTTCATCAAGAGTGGAAATAAAGCTCTTGAATATTTTTAGTATGTTTTTCAACTCTTCAAGCGTGTTCAAAACTTCTTCATATCTTTCAAGCTTTATGAACAATGGAACAACTTTTCTCAATTCCTCGATCTTAAGTTTCTTCTCTTCCTTTCTATCTTCAACAGTATATTTCACTATTTCCTTTTCAACCGAAGCTTTCTCTTCAGTTTTCTCTTGAATTTGTTGGAATACAGGCGGCAACTTCTTCTCTTCTTGAGCTACTTTCTCAACTTCTTTCTTTATTTCTTCGATAGTTGGAAGTTTTATTTCTTGCACCTCTTCCTTCTTCACTTCTTCGCTTTTTTTCTTACCGAATAGCATTTAACCCTAAATAATATTTTTTTGGGTTAAGATATAAGTTTAAGCTTTGAGTTAAACCGATGCGCTGGCCGGGATTTGAACCCGGGTCTCCGCCGCTCTGTCTTCTGGGCTGGCAGGGTTCCGCTACCTTCGACGTCTTAGACCAGTCCAGATTCATCTTGACTGGACTACCAGCGCACACCATTAAAAAATTTGAGGTTCATCATTGAAATATCCCTCCAAATCCTTCTAAAGCCCTGTCTTCCTCTTCTTTTATCTTCGCTATCACCTCTTCTTTTTCCTTACCGAAAACTTCTTTCGCTAATTCTACTACTTCACCTTTTTCTTCAACTTTGATTTTTTCCAAAACTTTTTTACACTGCTCTTCTGATCCAGAGATGTAACAATAAATTTCTTCTCCTCCGGTTAGGCTTTTGCTTTCCTTGAAAACTATACTTGCCCTGGATATTTCATCATCTTTCAGCAATAAATCTTTGACTTTCTGTAAGTTCTTCTGTTGAATCGAGAGCAAAATTTCCATAACATCAATATTATTTCTCAAGTTTTAATTTTTAAACACTCGACGCCTTTTTCAGAAAGTTAATCAGAAATATATCCGCATACAACAGAAAATTATGGGAGGATTACTACAACTCGTTGAAAAAGAACCAACGGAAGAAGTTTTAACTCCTGAAAGGTTAAAGGAATACGCGGATCAAAGAATACCACTTAAACATTACATAGGTTATGAAATTTCTGGATACGTACACTTAGGTACTGGTATTTTAAGTATGAGTAAAGTTGCAGATTTTCAGAAAGCAGGGATAAGTACTACTATTTTCTTAGCAGATTACCACTCTTGGATAAACAAGAAGTTGGGTGGAGATTTGTCGACTATAAAAAAAGTGGCAGGTGGTTACTTCAAAGAAGCCCTTAAACAATCTTTGAAAGTTGTTGGGGGTGATCCTAAAAAAGTAAAATATGTATTGGGCTCAGAACTTTACGAAAAGGCGGGAAGAGATTATCTGGAAACTGTTCTTAAAATATCTATGCATACAACATTTTCTAGAATAAAAAGATCTCTTACTATAATGGGAAGAAAAGAGGCTGAAGTTGTTGATTTCGCCCAACTCATTTATCCACCCATGCAAGTTGCTGACATCTTCACGCTTGGTGTAAACTTGGCTCATGGCGGCATGGACCAGAGAAAAGCTCATGTCATTGCTTTGGAAGTTGGTGAAAAAGTTGCTGGGTATAAGCCGGTAGCAGTTCATCATCATTTGCTCGTAGGAATGCATATAACAGAAGAAGAAAGGCAAAAACTCCTAAAAGCTAGAAAAGAAGGGAATAGGGAATTGTTTGAAGATAGCGTCATAGACATAAAAATGTCAAAATCTAGGCCAAATAGCGCAATTTTCATCCATGATACACCTGAAGATATCAAGAAAAAAATAGAGAAAGCTTATTGTCCTCCAAAAGAGGTTGAGCTCAATCCTGTCATGGAATTGGTGAAGTATGTTTTATTCAGGGGAGAGCAAAAAGATCTTGAAATAGTTAATTTAAAAACTGGAAATAGGAAAATTTATAGGTCATACCCAGAGTTGGAGAAAGATTATTCAGAGGGAAAAATTCATCCTCAAGATTTGAAGTTGGTTGTTAGCGATAAGCTTGTAGAAATTCTTGAGCCTGTTAGGAAATATTTCTTGGAAGGACCAGGAAAGAAGTACTTAGAGGATATGAAACAAATAAGGATCACGAGATGAGTTTTTTAGGATATAGAAATAGTAAAGCCCCAGGAGGGATTTGAACCCTCGACCCACTACTTTCTTGGCTTTACGAGGTAGTTGCTCTACCAGGCTGAGCTACTGGGGCTTATCTATATTTCTCTTGAACTCCAAATTATTAAATATGCAAGAAGCTATGCTTTGGCACAAAGAGAGGAATGGTGTTAGATGTGACTTATGTCATGCGAACTGTTTCATTTCAAAAGGGAAGTTTGGCTTGTGTCAAGTTAGGAAAAACGAGAACAACAAACTCTACACTTTGAATCATGAAAAAGTGGTCGATTTGAGCGTTGATTGGATAGAGAAGAAGTTTTTATTCCACTTCTTACCGAAAACAAAAAGCCTTTTCGTAACAGTTCCTGGATGCGAGCTGAACGAGAATTTCTGCATAGAAGATTCTCCTCTACCGAGCGTTCAACCAAAAAAATACACAGCAGAACAAATAGTTGATTTCGCTGAAAAGAAGAATTGCGAGAGTATAGCTTACTCTTACACAGACCCAACGATATGCTTCGAATTCGCTTTTAAAATAGCTAAGTATGCGCACAGGGTTAACATAAAAAACGTTTTGGTTACCAATGGCTACATAAGCGAAGAAGCCGTGAAGAAAATAGCAAAATATTTGGATGCTGCTAGCGTCAGGATAAAAGCTTCTGGCTCACAACAATTCATGAAACAGTACGCTTTGATACCAGACATTTCTCCCATAATCTCTACTCTCAAACAAATGAGGAAACACAGGATATTCGTGGAAATAGCCAACACGATAATCCCACAAATAGGGGATGATGTCGAAGATTGTAGAAAGCTTGCTGAGATGATAAACAATGAATTTGGCTCCGAAGTTCCGTTCCATCTGCTTCAATTCTATCCAAGCCCAAGATTCCCAGGTTTACCTTTAACTCCTATGGCTGTTCTGGAGAGATGTGCAGATGCTGCAAGAGCAGCTGGCTTAAGGTTTGTTTACGTAAGCAACGTATTGAAAGGCGCAGAACAAACTACTTATTGCTACAATTGCAGGGAGCCTTTGATAGTTAGGGAGAACTTAGTTGTTAAGAGAATAAATCTCGTAGATGGAAGGTGTCCGAATTGTGGTCTTAGAGTTAACCTTGTGCTTAAATGAGAAAAGGATAAATTATGGAGAAAACTCATTTATTTTGTGAAGGTTTTAAAAATAGCACCATTTTTCCTATTTCTTTTAATTTTACCAACATCTTTTGCTCAAGTTCAGTATTACGGGATAGATTCTGTTTTATACGAAAAAGGGAATGCTAAAGTTAAGCTCACGATAACTTTTTTAAAGCCTGAGCCA
>JAWCDI010000094.1:0-4045 GCA_044343505.1 Candidatus Aenigmatarchaeota archaeon
CCAGTGTCAAGATTTCTCCTTTGGCTGAAAAGCCTGTATTGATTGAAGAGAAGCCTATCGAATTCAAAGGTGTGGAAGGAATTCCTTTAATTTCAATTGAAGTTAAGCCTGTTTTGCCTGCATTACCTCCACGAGTTTCAAGCTTGGCGAAACCGGAAGTTGATGTTAAAGTTGAAGTAGATGAAAAAGAAAAAATCGTGAAATTGGAAGTTGAAGGTGTGGTTGCTTTAACCAAAGAAACTTTGAAGTTTGAAAATTCTTCTTTGAAAGTTGAAACTCCGAAAAAAGAAGTTTTTGTCAACATAATGCCGAATTTGGCTGAACAAATAGCAATTGTCGAAGAAAAGCAAGAAATAAAAGAAATTGAGCTAAAAAAAGTTGAAGATAAAGTTGTTTATGAGATCGAAGGTACAAAAGAAGCAAAGTTGCTTTGGTTAATTCCGGTAAAAATTCCAATAAAAACTGAAGTTAACGTTGAAAATGGAAGAATAGAGAAAATCGAAAAGCCTTGGTGGAGCTTTTTAACGGTTTAACGCATTAATGCAACTAGGAGTTTAAACCAATCTAGCCATTGAGCGGGGAATACAAGCCTAAAGATGAATTTGAGCTTGAAGTTTAAGAAAGATTTCAAATCATATAGAAGTTGCTTCCTCGAAACTTTTCACTTTTTTCTTTCCAGGTTTTTCGTCGGGAAAGCCCAAGCCTATATTAGCCAAAACCCTATACTTGCTCGGAATCCCCAAAACTTTTCTAACATAATCTTCCCTTTCTTTGCTTTCAGGTGAATAAACAGCATTCCAGCAAGTGCCTAAGCCAAGCTCAGTAGCTTTTAGCATCAGTAGCATTATAGCACAGCTTAAATCTTCAACCCAGTGTCTTGGGCTCTTGCTTTCTTCAGCTAGAGCAACTATAACTACAGGAGCATTGGCCAAAAAAGCTGAGTAAGGCTGAGTTTTGCTTAAAGCCAAAATTTTCTCTTTGTCCTTAACAACAACGAATTTCCATGGTTGAGAATCGTGAGATGAAGGAGCAAAACAAGCAGCTTCTATACATTTTTTAATCAAATCGTCGCTCGGCACTTCTCTCTTGTATTTCCTTATGCTCCTTCTCTTCTCTATAACTTCAGAAAGTTCCATAATTCTTTTTTAGAATACTGTTTATATCTATTTTCCAAAATTTTTTAAATTGATCTAAAATTTTTAATCCACAATTCCTCAGAACGAATTAATACAAAAAACCCAAGAGTCTTCTCAATTCATTTTCATCCTTGGCTTCCAACTTCTTCTTAAAATTGATATCCACATCCTTTAAATCAACATCTTTAAACTTCAAAGGACCTTCCAGAAAGCTATTGCCATAAACTCTAGTTCTTCCGCATAATTCCACTCCTCCCCCAACTTTTGCGTCTCCGAAAACTTTAACTTCGTCCATGAGTATTGCGTCACCATACACTAAACAATTTCCACCGATCTCAACATTACCGTAAATCCTAGCTTTTCCACCAACCCTAGCGTTATCTTTTATTTTAACCCTACCACAAACATAAGCTCCTCCATAAACTTTAGCTTTGCCAGAAATCGTGACTTCATCTGTTAGCATGGCTGAATCACAAACTCTAGCTCTATCCCTAACTTTAACGTTTCCATATATTCTAGCGTGGTTGAAAATTTTACACTCGCCACCAACCCTAGCTTTGCCACATACCTTAGCTTTATTGTAAACTTTTGCCGCTTGGTAAACTATAGCGTGATCACAAACTATTGCATCATCAAAAACTTGGGCATGATCACAAACTATTGCATCCGGAAAAACCCAACAGTTACCTTCATGGGAAAGGTTGTATTCACTTTGTATAAAACCTCCTTCCATACCTCTTTTAACGTAGCCAAAATCACGCAACGCAACTATCCTGTAAACTGTTCTACCGTTCCAACTCTTTTTTTCCCGCTTCACTATTTCATACTTCTTTTTAACCATGATGTTATACTGATAAAAAAAGGATTTAAGTCTTTCTTACAACTTCTCTAGAACGAATACGTGTGGATATAAACCTCCGGATTCCACAACCCTTTCTTCAACTATCTTGAAAATTTTTTCCCTAAAAACTAATATCCTGAAAGAATCGGCTCTAGCCGTTAAAACCACAACTCTTCCGATTTCTTTCAAGATATTATGAGCTGAGATCAAAAAATCTCTGTACAGAATTTTCAAATTCTTCCTCTTCATCCTTATACCGTAAGGTAAATCGGTTATTATCTTATCCACAGAATTCTCTTCAAAAAATTCTTCGAGCTTCGTGGCATCTAAAACCCTGAAATTTATGAATTCATCCAGTTTGTTAGCTTTAGCATTTCTTATCGCACCATCCACGAATTTCGGGTTTATATCGCTTCCAAAAATTTCCACGTTTTTTCGGAATATGTCAGCAAGCTCAAGGAGAATCGTTCCACCACCACACATGGGATCAACCACTACTTCGCCCTTTTTAACATCAGCTATCCTTATCAAACCGTAAGCTATTGTTGACTTTATCGCTGCTGGATGTACAAAAGGAAGTTTAAATCTCTTGTACAAAGATTCTCTCGTTAATTGAGAAGAAATCAAAACATCTTTCCCGAAAACATCTACTCTCAAGTTAACATCGAAATTTTCCAAATCTACATCAAGGCCATACTTCTCTTGGACAACTCTTCCAGCAATTTTTTGGACATCAACTGAAGTGAAGGAATGCAACCCAACCCTTTGAGAAGTAATCCTGAAACTCTTTTTGTTCTTCAGTACACCGTTAAGGTTTATCTTCTCAAGCTCCCGAGCTATTTCTTCCAATCCACTTCTGTCAAGAGTTGAAATTTGGAAAGAAGATATTAGAGTCGATATGTGGTGAATCGACCTCAAAGAAAACAATTTTTTCGAAGATTTAGCTTCGATCAAAACTTTTCCCTGCAAGTTCTTGAACTTGCCCAAAAATTTCGCGTTTTTTATTTTTTCTTTTAACTCTAGTTTTACTATATCTTCCAAGCCTGGGTCGCAAGTAAGGATGAACTTCATGTTTCTCTTGATTAAATTCATTTTTTTTGAGAGTTATAAACCTGAAGAAGTTGAAAAATTTTTTAAGTTCGTTACAAATTTATATTGAGGTGAAAAATTAAAGGAAATGGGTTTTTCTTTTGGTAGCTTTAACATGTTTATAAAAGATTTTAGGGGAGAAGATAAACTTCTGGAAAGACTTAGAATCTTTTGAGTTTAGAAAAGCTTAAATATTTTGGAACAAAAATGTTCCATATGGAACAAATTTTAACCATAAAAATTTTAGAATTGTTGCTTAAAGAAAAACTACATGCAAGAGAAATAGCCAAAAGACTCAAAATAAATCATACCACAATTCTAAGAAAACTTAAAAAAATGGTTGAAGCTAATGTAATAGATTTTGAGCAAGCAGGGAAAAACAAAGTGTTTTTTGTGAAGAAGTCTTTAGAAGCTAAAACTTATGTTTTTATCATGGAATTTTTCAAACTAATTGAGTTTATTAAATCTTATCCTCAGCTCAAAAGAGTTGTAGCTTTAATTCAAAAAAACGATAAAGTGAAGCTTGCTGTAATTTTTGGTTCTTATGCAAAGTTTCAAGCAAAAAAGGGAAGTGATGTAGATATTTTTGTCGAAACTGATGATGAAAAGCTTAAAAAGGAAATAGAAAGCTTAGATTCTAGGCTAAGTGTTAAGATTGGAATTTATGATAGCTCTAATCCTTTAATCAAAGAAATTGAAAAAGATCATGTGATAATTAAAGGAGTAGAAGAATTTTATGAGAAAAGTAAGTTTTTTGAGTAAACTAAGGAAAGAAGGAAAGCTGATGCTTGTTGAACCTAGTGAAGAGATTAAAGATTCTTTATTTTAAAATTAGAAAGTATTTCATTAGCGATTACATTTTAAAGAAATTTTTATTTATAAGTCCTACTTTTCCCATTTTCCCATTTCCCAATTTTGTATTTTTTTTATTTTATATGTATTTTTATTAGGATCTAGAGTTAGTAGTTTTTGCTAACTC
>JAWCDI010000095.1:0-4037 GCA_044343505.1 Candidatus Aenigmatarchaeota archaeon
CATTTATTCAAAATTATATTCAATATCTTTTGCTCCATATTTAAGAAATTCCAGCTTATTATCCCTTTTTTTTACCATATTTCAAGCTTAATTTTATTCATCTTTTCTATTTTTTAGAAGAAAACAAATTTTATCGTTTTATTAATTGTAAAAATAAAAAATCAACCGGTCTTTAATTGGGAAATTTTCAATTTTAAAAGTATTTTGGATATAGAACTGATTTTGTTACTATAAATTTTGGCCGATCTGATTCTTTATTTTACAATTTTTTAATTAATATTAGGGGAAATTTTAAACTATAATCAAACCGCATTGTTAAATTTTTATTTTTTATAATTAGCAATATGATGCAGGAATAATAACATCTTCAAATCTTTTTTGATGAATACGAATTTATTATGTTAATCACATTTATCTTAAAGGATTTCTGAATTTTAAAACTAAAATTTTAAAAATTTGCGCAATTTTATAATTCATTAAATTTATAAAATTATTTTGTAATAGTTAAGTATTACGTTTAACAAAATAAAATTAGTTAATATATTTATTATATCAAATAAAGATTTCTATAATACTTATATAGAATATATATTGAATTAAAAAGATGAGCTGTTTTTGAAGCCTTTATTAATTAATCTTTTATTCACAGTGAACTTTATAAATAGCTAAAAGAAAAAAATTTTAAAAATTTCTAATATGTTCTTAATAATAAAATTATTTTTTTCAATATAAGATAGAAAAATGTCGTATAACTATTGTTATACAACATTTTTTCTATAAATCAAAAATAATTGAAAGTGCTTGCTACACACGTTTTAATATAAACATTAAAAAAATAAATTGCATATAACCTCATAATGTTTTAAAAATTTGATAAGATTGAGATCTAAATCTGTATAGTATAAAATATCGATTTTAAGCATTGAAAAATTAAAAATTTATATAATTAGCCAAGATCTAAAAAATATTAGGCGTTATTCAATTTTAAATAATCTCATTATATTATTTACTATATATTTATTCTATTATTATTTATTCCTACATTAATTAAGGAAAAATGTTTATTTGATAATATCTATATATTTAATAAATTTATTAAATTAATTATAAAACTTAACAACAAATAAACTGAAATTTTGCAGGACTGCAATTTTTAACATGACAAAAACTGTCCATTATTTTTAAATATCACTAATAAATTTCTATTTTTTATGAGCGCTATGAGCGCTCCTGTAATATTGACCAGTGAAAATGCAATCGCGAGCGATGCATTTGGTTCATCAATAGGAGGGTTTATTAGTGCCCTACCTGACGCATATATGAAAGAATGGATCTCAGATCTTTATTTCAGGGTTAAAAAAAACCGAAATAACCTGCCTATTCGAGTGCCGTACGGGCTTGCTAAAGTTCAGGCTTCACTGAAAAAAGCGGGCATAGACTCCATAATTATAGACCCAAAATCATTGAAATATTTTATAGGGTCTCACACTAAAATCTTGGGCATATACACAATGGACGGGCTGGGACTGAGCTACGGTTCTGGCATAACGTATTGGATAATCAAGCTTGCAGGATTGCCTTATGTTGGAGTTCCATATATTTCAAGGTCTTTTTTGGACATATTTGATGACCCAGCCTTGCAAAAATACAAGGGTCAGATCAAAATTGTTGTGGGAGGTCCTGCAGTATGGCAACTTATTGATACAAATTATGATAAAAAGCTGAACTTAACTCTCGTTTATGATGGAGAGTTCGAGATAGAAGGCCCGGACTTGTTCAAAAAGATGCTTGATGGCTATAATGTTCCTTCACGTTATCTGGCAACCAAACCTGTGCCTGTATCTGAGATACCTCCAATCATTACACCTGCAAATGGAGGACTTGTTGAAGTGACTAGAGGCTGTGGTAGAGGCTGCAAATTTTGCACTCCTACAATCAGTGGCATGATCAGATCTATTCCATTTGAAACTATAGAAAAAGAGATAAAGCTAAATCTTGAGCATGGAGAGGTAACTGGCATTGGATTGCATAGTGAAGAGTTTTTTAGATATGGTGCAAAAGGCATAGATCCTAATCCTGAAAAAGTAACAGATCTTGTAAAAAGAGTATACAAGCTCGTCAAATCATATGGGGATTATAACATATCTACCGATTTTACAACAGCTGCTATAGTAGCCCAGAATCCAGGACTGGTTGCAGAAGTAAGCCAGTATATGAATGAGGGAAGTCGCAGAAATTTTATAGAGATGGGTATAGAAACAGGCTCGCCGACTCTTATAGAAGCATGGATGCCAGGCAAGGTGCTGCCGTTTAAAGCACAGCAATATCCTGAAATAGTAGAAAAAGCGATAGGAACGCTAAATGACAATGGTTGGGTAGTTGTAGGAACGATGATAGTAAACCTCCCAAATGAAACAGAGCATGACATAATGCTAGATTTAGAACTTCTTGACCGGCTCAAAAACTATCGAGTTATTACGTTTCCTCTTCCTTTTATACCAATGGGTGCACTCAGAAAACGTGATTTTACTGATTTAGATAAGATGTTGGAAGATCCTCTGCGCGGTGAGTTCATATCAAAAGCCCTGTATCAGGCGTTTACAGAAGCAAATAGAGACAGAAAATTGGTAAGTGATCGCATGGACAATCCGTTTGCAGCTGCAATTGTAAAGAGGCTGATCAATATATTTATGACCTATCTTACAAGAAAATATTCCAAGCGAATTGAGAACTATGTCCAAAATAAAGGCTCTGTAACCTCAACTGATTTTTAATAGTTGTTGTCAATTATATATGTTAAGTCATATGATTAACTTTATAAACTTAATAAATATAATAGAATTATAAGATAATGGATATTGTATTTAATATATAAATTAATATTATATATTAGAGCAATTACTGAAGATTCAATAAAATTTCGCAAAATTTAATACTGCTTATAGATAACATCTACTTATGGGTTAATAAGAATTATAATAGGAGGTCCTCCTAATTCTGGAAAAAGTACATTCTCAAAGAGTTTAGCTCGCCTTTTTCAAGATCAAGGTTTTGATGCAGAAGTCATTGGATTTAGATAAAGCGTCTCCTACATTGGATTTAATTTGCCATAAGATTTCAAAAGATGAAAGAAATTCTATAAAACGAAATTTAACAAAGAATAATGCCGAAAATGCAAAAAAAGAGTCTTTATATAAATCACAAAAACATCAAATTGTCATTGGTGATGGACAGGGAAGAGTTTCAGAAGAGTCTAAGATAATACATCGCTCAGGAATTATTGGGATCATAGTTTGCAGAGAAGATTATAAAAAAGAAATAAAGATTTTGGAATATTTTTTTGCAGAATTAAACATAAAATTAATAGCAGTAATAATTTCAAAAAAATGGTGAAGAAAGTGTAAACACAAATGACTTGATCCATGCTATTTTGGTTAAACCTAATCATGAAGTAATAAAAACTCCTACACTTATTGAATTTTTACTTTTATTGAGAAGGAAACTGAAAATTTAAATTGATGACAATTTTTTTAAAACATTTTCTATGTCCGTGATTTTATTATCAAGAATATTAAATCGTACTGTTATAGAAAAACCAGCTTTCCAATTATTTTCCTTTAATAATTTTAACGCTCCATCCATGTCCAGTTCATATCTATCTGGTTCTTTTAACAGTTCTATTACATACAGATCTTTTCCTTCAGGTCTGATTAATTCATTGTAATTTCTAGCCAATTTTAATATATCTTTATATTTTTCAAGATCTACATCAAACCATTTTTTCGTAATTGTAATATATCCAATATGCATAGGATTCCGGATAGAATTAACATGTTCAATAGATATTCCTTCCTCTCAATCCGCACTAAAAATCTCGATCTCAGAATTTTTCTTTTCGTATTTAACTTTGAAGTTTAACTCTTTAACTAGCTTATTAAGATCATTTAAACTAAAATTTAGTTTTTTGATTATTTCCATTTTTACTTGGTCATCAATTATCTCACATGTTACTTTCACAGAATCTCCAACTTTCAGTA
>JAWCDI010000096.1:0-4036 GCA_044343505.1 Candidatus Aenigmatarchaeota archaeon
AATGGTTGTATAGATGGGTATGCTCCAAATCTCACCAGAATTTCAAGATTATGTCTTGGTTTCTTGCATTACGTTTATTCAGATTGGACAGGTTCTCAACGTAAGCTAGTTTTAGAATGTAATAATAATGCCATATGCGAAAAAGGTGAAACGCAAGAGAATTGCCCTGAAGATTGTAGAACTGTCGTGAATTTAACTTCACCTGTTTATCCTGGTCAAGATGTAATAGTGAAGGTTTACTTCAACGATTCAAGATTCAATCAAAGTGTAGATGTAAAGGTTGATTTGTTCGTAGGTGGCAAATTCTGGGATACAACTCTTTGCCCTGTTAACGGTAAAAAGTGGGGAGAAGAATTGAATTGCAGGATGGAAATTTGTTACGGTAACGTTGGGGGTAAATCTTTTAGAATAGTTAGGTCTGAAGGTTACGGAAGGATAGAAGCTGTTTGTAAGATTCCATCCTTGAAGGCTGGAAAGTATAATTTAGTAGCTATACCTACACTATATTCCATACCAATTCCGCTAAAACAATCAAGTGTAGAGTTTTCGGTAAAATCTTACATTCATGATTGGTGCGAAAATTATTTTCATGTTTTAAAAAAGATAATAGGTTTGCTTTTCTTCCCCACTTTATCGATTTACAATTAAAATTTCTTTGAATTACTTTTACATGATACTTCCAGTCTTCTGATCTTACCATTACAAAATTTCTCCCTTAAATTCTAATCGCTTTTTCTTTAATATAGCGTCTGAATTTTTTTAGAAGCAACAAGTATGTTAAAGGTTAAAATGATTTTTTGTGTATCCTAATAGAGAACAAAAGATAAACAACCGTAAAGTAATAATTTGTGAAAGGTGGAAAAAGATTAGAAACGATCCTAGTTTATTTTATTCACCAATATTTTGGATTCTTTTCTTTTTTCCAAAATTCGGTGAAATATTTATTTTCAAATAAACAGGTATTAGAAATCAATTTTTGGAATTTTGTTAAATATTCTATCAAATCGAAATTATCTAGAGTGTATTTTGTATCTAAGAATGGGTACCTAGAGCAAATTGCCACTTTACCATCTGGCATAACATAAATATTTTGGATTCCTATTCCACAGAGATATGTCCTTCTAAATATCTCCCGCTCTATTATACAATTTGTAGTAAATATTCTGTCCCTTAATTTCTCTTTTTCAACTCGATCTATAACTCTTCTTGCTTCTTTTACACCTTTTGAAATATCGTTGAAATAACAATACTTAGCATATTTTTTATGTTGAGGAATTATCCAATCGAAAGAAAGCCAGACATTGCTGTACACTTTCATAATTTCTATAATTCTATCGATTTGCTTTTTTTCTTTACCTTTGTATATCGGATATTTTAGTAAAACAATTTTTTTCATTTTTTCAGCGTAATCTAAATCCTCTTTTCTCACAACATCCACATTCATTTGAATGTATGTTATTTTATCTATTATCAATCCTAAGAGTTTTTTCGCTCTACTATCCCATAACCTGTTTATCAGAGTATCTACAGCTATGATATATTCTAGATTTTTAAGCAATTTTAGTAACTCTTCTATTTTATAATAATAAAATACATCACCTCCTGTCAGGTTTATTCTGTATGATATTCCAAACTTTTTATAATATTTTTCCAAATTCTCAAACAGGTTAATTATTTTATCAAAACTTAAGTCAGTTTTATAATTATTTATGTAGCAAAAAGAACATTTCAGAGGACATTTATAAGTGAGATTCAATTGTACCATAACTTCTTTATTTATCCAAATTTCCTCCGGTGCGTATTCATGTTTATAGAAAAACTTGATTTTTGGCTCAAACTTTATTTTTCTTGAAGTCTCTAATTCTTTAAATATCTTATGAAACTTTGATTTCATGATATCTCAAAACTTCTTCACATTTTTCAACGTTTTCTTCCATTTTCTTTATAGTTTCGATATATGGAGGATACGTGATAATCCCCCACATCCCGAACCTATTTTTCATCAAATCGTTAATTTTATTCTCATGGACTGAGAAATCACCGCATAGCGGATCAAACACATAAAACTTATCTTCATCATAACCAAATATCAAGTTATAATGAAGTATATTTTCAAAATCTTTGGCGAACAAAATCATCGAACCATTCTTTAACAACTCCTTTATTTCTTCAGCTTCCCATTCCTTTTTCTCCATATATCCAACTTTCTTTGCACTGTCGATGAAAAACTCTGCGACATTTAGTATTTTTTCTTCATCAAATCCAATTTTTTTGGCAAAATATTTCATCATCTCTTTTTTCTCCGTATATGTCTTCGAATCAAAAAACATCTTGGTCTCTAAATTTAGCACATCTTTTGCTACCATTACTATAAGGGGGGCTAAATTACCAGGATATCCTTCGTACTGAACTTTACTAAGGAGCTTTTTTTCTAATTTTTTACTCAACTTTAACTTTGGATAGTAAACCTTTGCAGCATTTAATAAGCAAACAACACCACAGCTGTCATAATTCTGAAAATATCTTGGTATAGGATACTTTAACTTTTTGGGATTACAAGCCTTTTTTTCTAAATGATTTAAAAGATCTTTCACCTTTCTTTTGTCGAACATTTTCATCAACTTGTAATAAAATCCTACATCTAACATGCTCACTCCAGAAATATGCCAAAGCTCTTCTATTATATTGTCTAAGATCAAGATTCTGAATGGATGATTTTTGAAAAGTTTATCATCTATCTGGGGATAATTTTTTCTCTCATAACACTTATCTTTCAATTTTATTTTCAAATTTTCAAAAAGAGTTTCGCTACCTAACAAGCTCCAATATAATATTTTTCCCCTTTCATCCCCCATGTTTAGTGCTTCTTCCAGACTGCTTACTTTTTCAATTATATCTGAAAAAAAGGACGCAAAATATGGCACAAAATCAATTACGTAATTCAATTTGTCTTTTAACTTTTCTTCGACATAAGATTTTTCTTTTAACCCAGCGTTATATATGAGTAAGTTTACATACCAATGACGTTTCAATAAATCAGCTAAAATTTTCATTTCTCCAGGATACAACGTTAATTTTGGGTAGCACGAGTATTCATCCAGTATTTCCAAGTTTGAAAAGTATAATTTATAAAGCCTTATAAGTTCTTCATAAATATCATTATAAACCGCTTCTACTTTTTTCGTGTCATCCATGAATTCATCAACAATTAGTTTTTTGTAATCATTTGGAACTCTTACTTTGTCTAACTTCCTTATCGCTCTCTTCTTATCAAGTCCAATGGATTTCAGTATGTCTTCGAGGATTAGAGAAATGTTTGACACGTATAACCACTTTTCTAATTCTTTAAACACCCTACCCATACTTACAAAAATCTATGGACCACAAACTCTTTCTATGTTACTGATATGAACTATTCTCAAGATTTTTCCCATAATTAAATTATCTAAAAAGAAAAAATTTATAGTTTTTAGATATTACTCTTAAATGATTTTTGACCAGCTTTATACAACATACTTAAATACGCTTCAGACCTAGGCTAGCGTGAAAATGCTATGTCTAACGGAAAATCAATCGGTACGTTGGTCAAAGGGTAGAGCGTTTACAAAAAATTAAAACGGAGAATCGACACAGAATAACAGAAATCATCCACAAAACCTTAATAAAATCTAAGCAAAAATACAAGAAAACACACAAAATAACGAAAATTCTAGCAAAAATTCAACAGTTAAAAAATTTTATTCTATAACTCTCAATTTCTAATAATGTACCTTTGGCAACATGCTGCCGTAAGTTTAGTAATTTCTTACGTAGTAGTTGCATATCTTGGTTTAGATATCCAAACTGGTATGTTTTGGATAGTTCTGGGTGTAATTTGCGGCACTTTAATAGACTTGGACCATTTTTTATATTCTGTTATGGTAAGGGGGAAAAGTGCAATGAAAATCATTTTAAGAGAAAAATATATGCCCAGCAAATTATTCGCCGAATTTTATGAAGGAGGGAAATTACATTATCCGTCTCGAAGTAGAACAAT
>JAWCDI010000097.1:0-4007 GCA_044343505.1 Candidatus Aenigmatarchaeota archaeon
TAGTACAAAGCTAAAAGAAAAACTCCATCTGGTAATAGATGTTCGAAGGAAAGAGTTAATAGCTTTTGAAATAAGCAATCAGATGTGCAAGTGGTTGAAAGGTTAATCGAAGGGGTAAAAGGAAGAGTAATAGCAGACAGAGGATACGCCGAAGCCGAGGTTGAAAGGAAAACAGAAGGGTACATAAGCCCAAGAGGCAAAGCAGAATTTACTAAAAGACCGTTGATAGGGAGTATATATTTAGATGGGAAATAGAAAAATTTATTCAGCGGTTGAAGATGAAAATAAATTTTGAGAGGAGAAAGTGGGTGGATATAAAAGTATGGATAGAATGGATGTTGATAGGGAGGATGTTAGTGTATTTGATAAATCGTATAAAACAAGAACCAAGGACACTTGAAATCCTTCTTAATTAGTTTGTTACTTTGGATAGGGTGTTACCACAAATTTTTCAACTATGTTAGTTCTAAACAAAATTCATCATTATACTTTAAAATATTGAATAAAATTGCTTGTTGTGGAATACATCTAAGAAATGAACAATTCCAAAGACATCCACAAAAAACATATCAACTGATTAAGTTCAATACCCCAAATTTGACAAGCCATACGAAAATATGGTAAAATCTTGGTAAATTTGCATACACTCCTTCTTTAAAACACCCATAACCGTGTTGAATGTTTCGTTAGCAAAATAACTTAAATCATTTATTTTAGCTACTTAATAACCATTGAAACAAAAAACAAAATTCAGTCACAAAATTCCAAAACATGCATGGATAAATAATACTCTCAAGATTTCAAAATGTCAAAAATCCGAAACTAGCGTAAATACAAGTAAATAAGAAAATTGTACATAATCCAAATGTTCCTACTAACCTATTATTACAACCAAATTACGATTGTGAAGAGAGAAAGACGAGATAGAATTGATAACACTCTAAGCGGGAACACACAAAAAAACAGGTTAGGAATCAAGAAAACAAGCAAAGATAGATAAAGAGTAAGTCAAGAAACAACAAAGTTAGTGATGACTAAAAACAGAGGTAAGGAAAAACGGCTTCCAGGACATATGAATTTATGCGCATTCTGGAAGGCAAGAGTCAGGAAGGAACTACTCTCTGAAAGAGATGGAAACACGAACTTCTTTCAAAACACGATACACTCGTCCTTGAAAGTGTCAGGAAGGAACTACTCTCTGAAAGAGATGGAAACCTCTTTAATTGACCAAATCCCATCGGACACCGGTTTAAGTGTCAGGAAGGAACTACTCTCTGAAAGAGATGGAAACCCGGTTCTACCAACCGGAGCATCTTGTTTTTAAGAAGTTCGGTCAGGAAGGAACTACTCTCTGAAAGAGATGGAAACTAGTCGTTTCTGTGCATGTAAAGTTCCGGTTTCAGTGGTCAGGAAGGAACTACTCTCTGAAAGAGATGGAAACATGTTGTCTGTCTTACGTTTGATTGCAAGTTGCCATGGTTGTCAGGAAGGAACTACTCTCTGAAAGAGATGGAAACTTCTTTGTATGTGAGTTCCTTAACTAATTCGTATGTACGGGTCAGGAAGGAACTACTCTCTGAAAGAGATGGAAACCCAAATACCACGATCTACGGGGCGAAGCTTACCCTGCTTGTCAGGAAGGAACTACTCTCTGAAAGAGATGGAAACTTCAGATTGCACTATACTCTCTTTTGCATTTTGCGACGCAAGTCAGGAAGGAACTACTCTCTGAAAGAGATGGAAACGTCTGCCTCGAAAGTTGTACCAACCGTACTCTGAAACAACGTCAGGAAGGAACTACTCTCTGAAAGAGATGGAAACCAATGTCGGCTGTACAATTGTCATGTCGTATATTTCGTCAAGTCAGGAAGGAACTACTCTCTGAAAGAGATGGAAACTTAAACGACTCGTCTATTGTCTGTAAACGTAAGAAAATTGGTCAGGAAGGAACTACTCTCTGAAAGAGATGGAAACTCTAACGACCCAGATTCCTGGCTCTAGTAGTTTTAGCTTTGTCAGGAAGGAACTACTCTCTGAAAGAGATGGAAACTGCTCCTGCTACGTGAAACTTTGTTCTAAGTTTCGCAGAACGTCAGGAAGGAACTACTCTCTGAAAGAGATGGAAACAATGATGACCAGGCCGATTCAAAAATTAGTAAAACCTTCACGTGTCAGGAAGGAACTACTCTCTGAAAGAGATGGAAACCCCTGTATGTTGGGGCATACAGGGGGGCAACCAGGAAGGTGGTCAGGAAGGAACTACTCTCTGAAAGAGATGGAAACGCTTACGCCTCCTCGTCCTTCAAAACCCAAATGCCTGAGGTGTCAGGAAGGAACTACTCTCTGAAAGAGATGGAAACAAGTGTTTCTTGTTAAAAGACCCTAGTTCCACAAGATAGAAGTCAGGAAGGAACTACTCTCTGAAAGAGATGGAAACCTACGTTAAGACCCTTAAGCAATACATGCAAATGCCAAGCGTCAGGAAGGAACTACTCTCTGAAAGAGATGGAAACTTAGGCTAAACTAATTTTGAAGGTAAAAACAAAATCCACCGTCAGGAAGGAACTACTCTCTGAAAGAGATGGAAACTGACTGTACCTTGTACAAGTACGAGTTGATTCGTGTATGTGTCAGGAAGGAACTACTCTCTGAAAGAGATGGAAACAAGCTCAATGAACTCCCGCATTGGGAGTTCTCGCTCGACAGTCAGGAAGGAACTACTCTCTGAAAGAGATGGAAACTTTTCAAGCAAGAGCCATATTCCAGGCTCTAGTAGTCTTAGTCAGGAAGGAACTACTCTCTGAAAGAGATGGAAACACTAATCCTTGTTCATCATGTCTGTATATTGGTTTAACACCGTCAGGAAGGAACTACTCTCTGAAAGAGATGGAAACCGTATGAGCTCGATGAACTCCCTCATCGGGAGTTCCCTGACAGTCAGGAAGGAACTACTCTCTGAAAGAGATGGAAACTCATCGGGAGTTCCCTGACAATGTTGTATTTTCGGCCCCTAGTCAGGAAGGAACTACTCTCTGAAAGAGATGGAAACGGATTTCAACATATCAATGAACTCTCGATAAGGAATCTCTCGTCAGGAAGGAACTACTCTCTGAAAGAGATGGAAACAATAGTGGGCTAATTCATGTCTAATTTTAAGTCTGAAGTCGTCAGGAAGGAACTACTCTCTGAAAGAGATGGAAACGGGCAAAAATAAAAGCCCCCTTGCGGGGGGCTATTATCTTAGTCAGGAAGGAACTACTCTCTGAAAGAGATGGAAACTGTCCAATTTGCTCTTGACTAATTTGCTATATGGTCTGTTGTCAGGAAGGAACTACTCTCTGAAAGAGATGGAAACGATCAAGTAGAACCTTTCAATCATGAAAATCCCTCCTTTTGTCAGGAAGGAACTACTCTCTGAAAGAGATGGAAACTTAATGTTTTGAAGTGTCAATATTAGTTGTTTGAGCGTATGTCAGGAAGGAACTACTCTCTGAAAGAGATGGAAACCAGCTCCTTTTGCGAGGTCGGATGGCACAACAGCACCGCATAGTCAGGAAGGAACTACTCTTTGAAAGAGATGGAAACAGAGTCCAGGTCAGCTATGAGTGTTGTGTTTTGAAGAACGGATGGAAAAACGATTTTTTCTCTGCAATTTATTGCCAGATGTTCTTTCCTTCGCTTAAACCTTACCTTCAGTTTTCTTCCAAATCAGTTTTTTCCAAAAAAGTTTCCAATAAGTTATGTGCGTATGATATAATTAAAAATATATGACATTTTTTGTGTGATGTTAGTATCAGGAAGCGTTTTTTGTATTGTATGAAAGATTGAAGAAAATATGATTGTTTACCGGCATGAACTTGTAATGTTTTGAAATAGTATTCAAATAAAAAGGGGGACGCTGGCATGAAAGGATTGAAAAGTCTTAGGCAGAAGCTTTTAGTTACGATTCTCTTACCTATTGTTAGTTTGCTCGTTGTGTTTGCTGTGCTGGTTTATTTTAGGCTCCA
>JAWCDI010000098.1:0-3946 GCA_044343505.1 Candidatus Aenigmatarchaeota archaeon
CGCCTATCATCCCTATACCCGCCAATCTCATGTCAGAAAATATCTCGAAATCTTTAGTTCTTCTTATCTCATCGTAAACAGAATAATCTGGCCTAACAAGAAGCAATATATCTGCTGTTTTCTCAAAATCTCCTTCTAACGGACCGTATTTAGTGATCTCGGGCCCAACTTGTAAATCTTTAGGACTTTCTAAAGTCTTAACTATTTTACCTTGTTCTTTGTAGAATTCAGCTATGCTACTAGCGAAAGTGCTTTTACCAGATCCAGGTGGACCTGCTATCAATATACCTTCTGCCTTTTCTTTCAACCTTTTCATCAATTTTTCAGATAGCTTGTAATCTTCGAGTTTTAATTTTACTATTGGTCTAACTATCGTCAATTCAAGTCCATCTGAAAATGGAGGTCTGGCTATTGCTATCCTGTATTCACCTAATTGCAACACCATGGCTCCGGCTTTAACTATCTCAACCCTTCCTTCTTCGCTAACTCTAGCTGCTTCAACGATCTCCTTGATCATTTCTTCTATTTCTTCTGCTGTTAATTTCTCTTCCACAACTTTCACGAGCTCAAACTTCCCAGGCTTACCCCTTTTCGCTAAAGGTGGAACACCCTCTTTCAAGTGAACACTGAGCGTGTCTGGTGTAAGATACTTTTCAAACTTAAGCCCAGTAGTTTTTATTTCTTGTGGTATGTACTCAACAGGAATCCCCTCAGCTTCAGCTACAAGAGCTTGAACGTAGTCTGCTGTTAACAGTTTACCATTTTCAGCTTTTGCGACATCTCTTATCAACGCATCTATTCTTCCAGATTTAGCTAATTTTATCTCTTCAAGAGTGGGTCTTTCACCAACAAACTCTATCTTTACACCGTTTTCTTCACACAATTTCCTTATTTTCTTCAATTCCTCAAGCCCTATGAAGCCAACATCCCTACCTTTCGAGGCTTGTGCTTGAAGTTCATCTATTACAGCTACAGGCACCACTAGCTCGAAATCTTTTAATTTACCTCCTTCTATAAGCTCTGCTAGTTTACCATGAATTATCACACTTGTATCTGGAACTATCTTCACTACCATATTTTAAACCTTATCTTTCAACCTTTTAAACCTGCTTTTCAATCTATTTACTCACTTTCAACTGATGACAAATCTATCGACAAGAAAACAACAATTTCAGGATAAAAAAGTTTTTAAAGATAATTTTTATGTTTTTAAACAGGATTAAAATGAAGTCTTGCCCGGAATGCGGAAGTGAAAAACTATCGAGAACTATGGAAGGTTTAGTATGTGATGAATGTGGAGTGGTTATAGAGGAAAGCATTTATTCCGGTGAAAGAATAATCGCTTGATGACTTGATTTTAATCCACTTGAATAGATGAACTTACCTCTCTTATTATCTCTTCCAAACTAACTTCTTTCTCAGTTTTTTCTATCATATTCTTAAGCTTAAACTTCTTACTTTCAACTTCTTTTTTACCAACTATCACGACAAAAGGTATTCCAACGGAATTAGCGTATTCGAGTTGTTTGGTCAAGTTCCTCCCCATCAAATCTACTTGTGTCGGAATTCCATTCATCCTTAAATTTTCAGCTATTTCTACAACATCTTTCTTAACGTTAGCATCAACATTCGCAACGAAAACTCTAACTTTTGTTCTTGGAAGTTTGATCATTTTTCTTTCTTTAATTATCTCTATTATCCTTTCTACACCGATTGAAATTCCAGTTGCCGGTGTTGGTTTACCACCTAGAAGTTCAACGAGTTTATCATACCTTCCACCACCAGCAACAGAACCAACTCTACCTTTCTCTATTTCGATTTCAAAAATAGGTCCAGTGTAGTAATCCAAACCTCTTGCTAAACTGAAATCTAAGATCAAAAACCTTTCTATACCATAAACTTTAGAAAATTCATAAATCTGTTTTAGTTCTTCCAAACCCTCTAAACCTTTTTTATTTTTTTCCAAAATTTTTAACCCCATTTTCCAAACTTCTTCAAAATTTCCTTTTAAGGATATGATATTTAAGAATTCTTTTGCTTTTTTCTCAGGTAAACCGATCTTAACCAATTCTTTCTTCACACCATCAACACCAATCTTATCCAATTTATCTATCGCCCTAAAAATCTCTAAATTCTTGGAATCAATTTTCATTTTTGGTATGCTTTCTTTCGTTATTTCAACAAGAGCTTCCAATACCTTCCTGTTGTTCAATCTGACCTTGAAATCTTCAAAACCCAATTTTTTCAAACAAGCTACAGCACAAGCTATGCACTCAACATCAGCCTCCATACTACTCGACCCACAAATGTCGATGTCAGCTTGGTAAAATTGTCTAAACCTTCCAGCTTGTGGCTCTTCGTAGCGCCAAACTGGAGCAATCATATATCTCTTGAAAGGTTTCGGTATTTGTGGATTGTTCGCGAGAAATCTTGCCAAAGAAACAGTTAAATCAAATCTCAATCCAAGCTTCTTCTCCTTCCTTGTTTCTACCTTGTAGATTTGGTTTACAACATCACTCCCACTTTTGGCTGTAAGTACTTCCAGGTATTCTAAAGCCGGCGTCTCTATACTCTCAAATCCATAACTTTCAAAAATTTTCTTGATGATTTGAAACACATATTCTCGAATAACCATTTCTCCTGGTGTGAAGTCCTTCATACCTTTCGGTGGTTGAAATTTCATACTTCTATTTTATTTTTTAATTTTAAAAGTAAACTCTTGTTATCGAAAAAAAGCTTAAGTAGTTATTCCTTGAAATTAAATTAGGAGGAAGAATGAAGGGTGGTGCTCGGATCTACTTCTAAATTTTTATTTATTCCGAATTCTGAAAATGAATTTATGACTAAACAAGCAACAAAAGAGCAAGAAGAAGAGATAATGCGATTTTGGAAAGAGAATAAAGTTTACGAGAAAGTTAAAGCTCAAAGGAAAAATGCTAGGAAGTTTTACTTCTTGGACGGTCCACCCTACGTTACTGGAAGTATTCACGTTGGCACCGCGATGAACAAAGTGATTAAAGATTGTTACTTGAGATTTTACAGGATGTTGGGCTTTAACGTTTGGGATAAACCAGGCTACGATACTCATGGAGTACCTATAGAGAACAAAGTAGAGAAAGAGCTAGGATTCAAAACTAAGAAGGAGATAGAGAGCTATGGTATAGCTAAATTTGTTGAGAGATGTAGGAATTTCGCTATACATCACATGAACTTAATGACCAAACAGTTTCAAAACCTTGGTGTTTGGATGGATTGGGAAAATCCTTATTCAACTCTGAGTAACGAATACATAGAAGGGGCTTGGTTCACATTCAAAAGGGCTTTTGAAAAAGGCTTTCTATACAAAGGAACATATCCTGTTCATGTTTGTCCAAGATGTGAAACTGTAGTTGCTTACAATGAGATAGTTTATACCAAACTAAAAGATCCTTCAGTTTACGTGAAGTTCAGGGTTAAGAACAAGCAAAATGAATACCTTGTTATTTGGACGACAACACCTTGGACGTTATTAGATAATACAGGAGTGATGGTCAAGCCTGATGCCGAATACTCAAGAGTACGAGTTGGCGATGAAATCCTAATTATAGCTAAGGTTCTGGTGGAGCAAGTTATGAAAAAAATCGGGATAAAGAACTATGAAATCTTGGATACGAAGATGGGAAAAGAACTTGAAAATTTGAAATACGAGCACCCTTTCATAGAAGAGCTCAAATTTCAACAACTATTGACGAACGCACATAGAGTTGTGATTTCGAATCAATTTGTTGAATTGGAAGAAGGAACTGGTCTTGTTCACACAGCCCCTGGTCATGGGGAAGAAGATTACAAAGTTAGCTTGGATACAGGCTTACCTTCTGTTTCACATGTTAAGTTGAACGGTGTTTTCGATGAAATTTGTGGAAAATATTCTGGAATTTTTGTTAAAGAAGCAGATAAATTGATATTG